>JBBQEA010000030.1:0-31149 GCA_038320245.1 Chitinophagales bacterium
TGATTTTAATTGATACTTTGGCAATTTCATTATTGCAAAAATAGCTTTTCAACTTTATTCTGTCAAATGATTACTATGCCGTCGCATTTCTGCCAACGTTTATATTGCCGCACGCTAAAAATAATCTATTGCGGCAATACAGCCAAATCAACTTGATTGCCGCAGCTTAAATATCTATAGTACATATCCCGGCTGCAACGTCTCTTAATGCTCAATGAATATAGCCGAGAACCTGGTACATTTAAGATAAAGTAGTTTGTGTATAATAATCCAACTCCGGCATCAAGTAAGAAATATACTTTTGCGTAAACAAACCTTCACAAGCTGGTTTTTACCTTATTAAAGGATTACGTTGCTTTTAAACAACTTGCGGCCTAAAAGCTGATAAAGATTCACTGTTCAAAGGCTCCGAAAAATATCGGAGTAGAATGGCCGGATAGCAGTGGAAAGCCCGGTGAGGGAGGCCCTATCCGGCTCCCAAAAAAGGGAAGAGTTGGCTGCGCCGCAGGGCTAGCCATAAGCCGGTTCCGATCGCTATCGGAATGTAACGAATAGCTCCCGATAAAAAATCGGGACAAGCGCAACTGAATTTGATTGAAAATGAATGTTGATAGCCCCAACTATCTCAACCTATGTAATAAGTACCTTCGGCCAAGGCTTATTTGTCCACTTTATGGAAAGCCATCCATTCAATAGATTTTGGCAAAGGATTAGATAAAAATATACAGTTGATTTTCAACTAGTTAATTAATGGCACAGTAGTAGCGTTAATGTAAAAAAAACGTACTACAATGAAAACAACTACTACACAAACAAATTGTAAAAAACAAATTAAAATTGCCTTCCTGCTACTAACAGCAGTATCATTTTCTATTACTTCAAATGCCCAGTTTAGAACTTACGCCAAGGTATTTTCTGATAACATTAAAGGCGGCACCGCTATGTTTGGCAATACGCTTACTCATATTGTAAATACCAGCGGAGCAGATACAGCCAAAATGAATAATAACAGGGCCAATGGCAACAGTGGTTTTGGCAACGATAATTCAAATATTCAGTATGTGGATATTGATGGCAATACGGGAATTGGAACAGCAACCAGGAATTCATCATCTGCTGACCTTGTGTTACCAACAGGTACCAATACGATTAAATTAGCCAGGCTTTACTGGGGCGCCCAGGTTAAAAAAAGTGAATTTAACCTGGATATTGATAGTGTAAAAAGAATTAAAATAAGATTTGGAAATAGTAGCACCTACACTGAATATGCAGCAGCTCAATTGGATAAAACTGTTTCCGGAACCGGTAGCAGCATCATCAATCAATACCAGGCATATACAGACATTACTCCCTTTGTTCAATCAAAAGGTGCAGGTACTTACACCGTTGGTAACATTGCAGCATCTGTTGGTTCATCGGGCACGGGTGGCAATTTTGGTGGTTGGTGTATTGTAATTGTTTATGAAAACTTACTAACCGCAGACTATAATAGTGTAAGGGTTTATGATGGTTTTCAGCAGGTGTACAATGGTGGTTCTGCACAAATATCTTCTGTAACACTTACAGGTTTAAATGTTCCATCAGGATCTATCAGTTTTAGAGATGCCAAAATGGGAGCCATGGTTTGGGAAGGAGATGCCAATTTAAAAATGGATTATCTCAAAATTAATGGCAGCAATTTTTACAATGGATTAAATGCGGTAGACAACCCCTGGAATGGTACCATTACAGATACCGGCAGGCATGTAACAAACAAAAGCCCCAACTATACCAACCAAATGGGAATTGATATTGACCAGTTCTATGTTGGTAACGGCTACGGAATTAAACCCGGCGACACAACTGTTGCTTTAGAATTTGGTACAGAGGCAGACAGGTATTTTCCAGGACTGTTTACTTTTCAAATTAAAACAAGCAATCCTACCATCATTATTGACAAATTTGTTAAAGATGCCAACTTAAATAATATTGCAGAAATAAACGAGGTGTTAACCTATACATTAAAAGGGAAAAATATTGGTTTAGGCAATGCCAATCTTTGTTCCATCATTGACACTCTGCCAAAAAATGTAACCTATGTTCCGGGATCTATGAAAGTGATTACAGGTGCAGGACTTACACCAGGGAGTTATTTTACAGATAATATTGGTGATGACCAAGGCGATTTCTACTCTGTAAATACAGTGGTAGTTTGCAGGGTTGGTACAGGTGCTAACGGCAACAAGGGTGGTATTTTAGCGCCACAGGAATCTTTTGAAATTGAATTTCAGGTAACAGTAAATAATCCGGGACAAACATTGAGTATTGCCCCCATTATTAATGTAGCAAGAATTACCGGCTTCTCTGATGCAGGCATTAAATCAACAGACGATGCAACAGCTATTTTAGAACCACAGGGTGGGCCACTACCGGTGACTTTAAAAACTTTTTTAGCCAATCTTGTTAGTGCCAATTTAGTAAAGCTAAACTGGGTTACTACCATGGAAATTAACTGCAGCAGGTACGATATTGAAAGAAGCTTTGATGGTAAAATGTTCAATACAGTTAGCACTGTGGCAGGCAACGGCAATACAAATGTTGAAAAGAATTACACTATCAATGATGATGTAACAGCAGTAACGGGCAACATGGTTTACTACAGACTAAAACAAGTTGATTTTGATGGCAAAAAAAGTTACTCAAAAGTTGTTTCGGTAAAACTGAAAAAAGGCACAAGTGACTTTACGGTTTCTCCAAACCCTTTCAGCAGCTATGTAAATATTAATATTGACTACTCAAAAAATGAAACAAGTGTTGTAAGAGTATTGAGCATGAGTGGTAAGCAATTGGCGTCAAAAAATGTACAGTTGCACAAAGGCACCAACTATGTAGCATTGCAAGAATTATCTTCATTACCAGCCGGAAATTACCTGCTACAATTTAATACCACTGAAGGAAGCATATTTAAACAAGTTACCAAACAATAAGCTGTTTACAAACAATCAAACTGCAAAGAGGCTGTCCTGATAACCAGGCAGCCTCTTCTTATTTCTATTATTAATAATTTGCAATTTAGTACGGCAACTAAACTTCTAAACCCACTAAACTAAGGTACTTTAAAATTTGTGGTGCGGATAAATTACTAAACGATTATTAACTAAAATCCAAAAATTTCTTTCGCCACCCTGAATGTATTGCAGTGTGCTTCTGTAATAATTTTTACATCGGCGCTGTAACCGCCGCCCATGGCTACTACGCAAGGAATACCCCTCTTATATAAATGTGTAAAAACAATTTCATCCCGCTGTTTACACCCCTGCATCGTAACTTTTAATTTGCCATATTTATCTGTTTCCAAAATATCTACTCCGGATAAATAAAATACCAGGTCTGGCTTTTCGGTTTCAATCAACCCGGGTAAAAATTCATTTAGTAAGGTTAGATACCTATTGTCATCCGTACCATCTTTTAGCGGCACATCAAGGCTACTTTTTTCTTTATGAAATGGATAGTTGTGTTCCCCATGCATGCTAAAAGTAAAGACCCTTGGCTCGTTTTCAAATAGCTTGGCAGTGCCGTTACCCTGGTGTACGTCCAAATCAATAATCAGTATTTTACCAGCAAGTTTTTTCGTTAATAAATAGTTGGATGCGGTGGCCATATCATTGAGCATGCAAAAACCTTCTCCCCTATCTGCAAAAGCATGATGCGTACCTCCGGCAACATTAAAAGCAACGCCATTTTCAAAAGCATAGTGGCAACAATCAATGGTGCCTTGCGTAATGATTAATTCCCGTAAAGTAAGTGCAGGCGATTGGGGAAATCCAATGTGGCGTTGCTCTTTTACACTCAATGTTTGATTGTGTAATCGTTTTAAATAAGCCGCTTCATGCGTCCATAAAATTATTTCATCGGGGCAAGGTTTTGGGGCAAATAAATTCTCTACAGTTATGCTTCCCTCGTGCAAAAGTTGTCCGGGTATCAGCTCATACTTAAGCATGGGAAAGCGATGGCCTTCGGGTAAAGGATGTGCGTAGATTGGATCGTAGGCAATTTTCAACAACTTACTCATGGCTATAATTTAACAATACCGCCCCGCTCGTTTTTTAAATGATTAGCAGGTAGTATTGCGAAAACACTTTCGCCGCGTTTTGGTTTAATGGGATGATTACCGGTGAACCTGCTAAAGGCGGGCAACACTGCAAACTGTCTGGAAAAATAAAAGCAAGGTAGCTGTATAAATTGCCTGCCAATGCCACGCATGGATATGCCCGGATGAATATGCCCGCTAAAAAAATAAGGTGCTGCATCGTTGTCACTTTGCACAGTTGCAATATCATGTACAAATGAAAAGGCGCCAATTTGCAAACTGTTATCAATAACCTTTATCGTAGCATCCCCGTACCAGTCATTTTTTAAAATATCATGATTCCCTTTTATTAATTGAATTGGCAGGCTCTTAAAATCGTTTCTCCATTTTTTAAACAAATCAAGTTCTTTATTTGCATGGCTGTGAAACATGTCGCCAATAATTACCAGTTGCTGCGGTTTAAAAAATTGTATTAGTGTTACTAGCCGCTGCAGGTCGTCTTTGTAAACACCTTGTGGTACAGCAATACCTTCTTTTCTAAAATGACCTGTTTTGCCAAAATGCAAATCGGACAGCAGCAGAATTTTCTCCTCTTCCCAAAAAACACAACGATCATTTGACAATGAAAAAGTATTACCTGCAATAGGGTGTTGTACTATTTGTTGCATAATGGGCGAAGTTAATTGGCTTCAGTAGAAAATTATTGGATAATTGGTTTTGATATAATCCATTTTGTATTTACATTACAAAAAAAACTTAAAACATGACTGATCAATTAAATTTTTCTGAAGAAGACAAACCAACTTTAGGCACCGGCCTAAATGTGTTAACCATCCTAACTTTTGTTGGATGTGGCATTTTGCTAATTTCCAGCATTTATTCATTTCTATCTGCTGAAAAATCCTACGACGCTATTGTAAAAGCCCAGGACAATATGGCGAATGCACCTGCCTGGGTAAAAGGTATGATGGGTCCCGAAATGGTAGAGATGGCAAAAAAAACAATGGAAAACAAAATACCTATTTTATTATTAAACCTGGTAGGCGTTGCACTTTGCGCCTATGGTGCCATAGAAATGCGTAAATTAAAAAAGCAGGGCTTTATACTTTGGCTGGCCGGAGAGGTAGTGCCAATTATAACTAGCTTTTTATTTGTTGGTGTAGGTGTTTTCAAGGGATTCTCTGCCATCATACTTTTATTTCCAATTACTTTTATCATTCTATATTCAGTGCAAAGAAAAAACTTAGTGTATTAATTCTAACCGTCTAATCTCCCTAAACAAATTGCATGGAATGACTTTAATCAGACTTAATTACTAAACCATTATTATTTCTCTAGCTGTGCCTGCATCTTCTTTATCCTATCCTCCAACTTTTCGGAAGTAAGGTTGTTGCGGTTAAGGCCATCAGCCAAAATAGGGAAACAAAATGGCGTAAGTTGTTTAGGAAATGTAAGAACGATATTGCTTTCACTGATTCTTTTGTAAGCATCCCGTAACCTTACTTCTTCCATTTGCTGACTCATTACTTCGTTGTAAGCCTGGCGCAGTAATAAATTATTGGGATCGTATTCATTGAACACATTAAACAACAGCCCGGCGTTGCTTTGCAAATGCCGGGCTTTCATTTGCTCACCGGGCATACCCTGAAAAATCAATCCACCTATCACTGCAATATCCCTGAATTTACGTTTGGCCATTTCGGTAGCGTTCACACTTTTCTGGATATCTGCCAACAAATTATCTTGTGTAAATAATTCATACACGTTGCTGTCATCAACCGGAATTGGCTGATCGCTCAACAATTCAAACCCATAATCATTCATTGCAATGGAAAAGGTAATCGGGGTAATTTTACTAATTCGAAATGCAAGGATAGCTGCCATGGCTTCATGCACCAGCCTTCCCTCAAAAGGATATACAAAAAGATGGAAACCATCTTTGGTTTCGATATGCTCAATCAACAATTCATTTTCCGCAGGAATAACAGATAGGGTGGCCTGCAAATCAAGCAACGGTTTCAATACAATGAACTCCTCACTTTCAAATCCATTTAAAGGATGGGGACTCATCTCTTTCCTCAACATTAATCCAAGATTTGCTGTAAGCGACATTCGTCCACCCATCCAGCTGGGCACTAAACTTTTTTTGGCTGATGATTTTTTTACCAGCACCGTCATATCCTTAATCATTATAAACTGCAGGTTTCTACCGGCCAGCGTAAACACATCGCCTTCTTTTAATCTGCTTATAAAATATTCTTCTATTACGCCTATATAACCTCCACTCAAAAACTTCACCTTTAGCATAGCATCACTAACAATGGTACCAATGTGCATGCGATGCCGCATGGCCAGCCGGCGGTTGGCAATTTTATAAACCCCCTCCTCAATAATAATTTTTTTATACTCATCATATTGTTGCAAAGCCTTGCCACCACTGGTAATAAAGTGGATTACTTCCTGCCATTCTTCGTCCGTTATTTCAGCAAAACAATAGGTGCTTTTTATCTCTTTAAATATTTTTTCGGGCACAAAACCATCACCAACCGATAAGGTGCAGAGATATTGTATCAGCACATCAAAACAAAGCAGCATGGGCTCTTTGCTTTCAATATAATCCTGTTTGATGGCGGCTTTTAAAGCAGCTACTTCTATCAGTTCCAATGAATGGGTGGGTAAAAAATAAATTTTGCTTACAGCGCCCGGCTGGTGACCACTCCGTCCAGCTCTTTGTAAAAATCTTGCCACTCCTTTGGGCGAGCCAACCTGTACCACTGTATCTACGGGCCGAAAATCTACACCCAAATCAAGACTTGCCGTACACACCACTGCTTTTAATTTTCCGGTGTGTAAATTATCCTCTACCCACAACCTTAATTCCTGCTCAATACTGCCGTGGTGCAATGCTATGGCGCCTGCTAATTCAGGAGCAGCATTCAACAAAGCCTGGTACCACATTTCACTCATGCCCCTTGTATTAATAAAGATGAGGGTAGTGGTATGTTGGTTGATAATCGGAATTACTTTATGCACCACCTTTAGTCCCAAATGGCCTGCCCAGGGATATTTTTCAATCTCATCAGGATAGATAGATTGCACCTGGATATTTTTTTTGATGTTGGCTTTTATGACCTCACCCCCTGCCCCCTCTCCAAAGGAGAGGGGATGGAGTAGTACCTCCTTTGCCTGTTCCAGGTTACCTATTGTTGCTGAGATACCCCAAACACTTACGGGATGGTTATCATTAAAACAATGCGCTACAATTCTCGAAATGGCAAGCTCAACCTGCACACCACGCTTGCTGCCCAATAGTTCGTGCCACTCATCTACTGCAATTATTTTGAGTGATTTAAAATTGTCTGTATAATTTTTTTGCGCCAGCATCAAATGCAGGCTCTCCGGTGTAATGATATAAACTTCGGGCATCAGGCGCTTGTGCTTTGCCCGATCGGCTTGGGTAGTATCGCCGTTTCTAATACCCACTTTCCATTGCAACCCTAATTCCTCAATCACTTCTTCCATTGCTCTGCCAATGTCTTTTGCTAAAGCCCTCAACGGTGTTACCCAAATTAATTGCAATCCGTTTTTTGATTTACTGGTATAGTTTTCGGGATGCTGGTTAATGAAATTTATAACCGCTCCTATAAAAACGGAGTACGTTTTACCGCAACCGGTTGGTGCATTAATAAGACCGCTTTTGTTATGGGCAATGTGCTGCCAGGCCTGCTGCTGAAATAGAAATGGTTGATGGCCCTTGCCTGCAAGCCAGTGCTGAATAATACGATAACCTTTAGTGGAAGTAAGTTTCAATGAATTTATTTTGTAAACACGCTTTGCAGTTATTATATAAATAAATGCCGTATTATGAGCTGCAAAAATAGTTAGTATTAAGAGTTAAAACCAGTATTTAGAAAACCTGTAACAGCAATAGGTTGAATTAATAAATGAACCTGACAATTTTTTATAAATGAGTTTTATAAATAAGCTACTAAATGATATCTGTCATACTTCCCTTTGACGGTTATCAATTTCTATGGGGCAGTTGATGATGAAATTTGTATAGTGAATTTTAGCCTGATTGTAAAAGGGTTAAAAGCATTAATTTTTAATTATCTATTAAATATTCTCCACCAGCTAAAACCAGCTATATGCAAAGCGCCCATATTAATAGCCCGTCAACAGAACATGCCGAATGGCTTAGTGAACTTAGTTTTCATAAAGATGAATTAGCCATTTTTAAAAAACAGCTTACAGATGTTGCCGGAAAAAATACTGTAATAGAAATTATGAAAATGGTTGAACATTTTGAAAACCAGTTTCTAGTAAGAGGAGAAAATATTGATATTCTCCGCCACGACATTAATGAACATGTCAACACAATCGCAAAAGGGTTACAACAAAAAACCAACCAGGTGATACGGGAAGAAGCAAGCCACCATAAAACATTAAAAGACAGCTACAATACGGAAAGCAAATTATTTGCTGATGTAAAACTCGAGTTCACTAAATTTTTAAGTAAGGTGCTGTAAGTAACAGCTGTACTTAAATTAGTAGTTGCCATTATTGATTACATGACAATAATCATATGTTGTTTTGATAATAATCACTCCCTGTTACATTCATTATGGTGACTTTTGCTACGTAAATAATAATTATGGAAACTTACTTTAAAACGGATCTCCAAAGGGTTAACATGTATTTAGAAGAAAATGCAGCATTGCAAAAAAAACTGCATGTACAAGCCGATGAAATACCTAAGCTAGAAAAGCTGTTGGATGCCGTAAAAACGCAGGTATCAACCATTTCAGGTATTGAAAATGGCAGTAGTAACAACTACTTTAAACAACAATTATCTATACAGCATAGCGATGTGCTGCATTTAAACAAAGAGCTGGAACTACAGCAAAAAAGATTGGAAGCTGATAAACTCAATAATATTAATTATGATGTTAAATCTTTGTCTTCACAAGATATTTTGAGAGATAAGGTGAATGAAATTGAAAAAAAATTTGCTGAGTTAAAATACAATTTAACGAATTCAATATCCACTGATTAATACATTATTAATCAGCAAAAAAACCAAATACAACTAAGAAAGAACAATCAGGATTATTGCCAGCCATAATAAGCATTTGTGTCTGCGTTGTTTTATAAGTTGGTAAATACCGCAGGCCATTTTGCTGCTATCAGGAGTATCTATTTCCTTCTAGCTATTGTACATTATTGCAGTAACTCGTTTTTGCAATAAAATAACCCTGATTTTTTCATTTTTACAGCCACTGCACTTTGTGTGGTGGCTGATTTTTAACAGCAAAACTCAAACAAACAACATTACTACTACCGCTACCATACCAATAGCCTGCTACCACTGCGGCGAAACCTGTAATGAAATAATTACAGCACACGAAAAAAACTTTTGTTGCCAGGGATGCAAACAGGTATTCCTGCTGCTGAACGAAAACAATTTGTGCAGCTATTATAATTTTGATAAAAACCCTGGTATTAAAGCAAAGGGTAAATTTTTATCCGAAAAATTTGCTTACCTCGATGACGAAACGGTTATAAAAAAGCTGGTGCAGTATAGCAGCGATACCCAAACCAATGTTGTTTTTAAATTACCCCAAATGCATTGCTCCTCCTGTATTTTCCTGCTGGAAAATCTGCATAGGATTGAGCCCGCCATCGTAAAATCACAGACAAATTTTCAGCGAAAAGAGGTGCTGGTAATTTATAATCCACAACTCATCTCCTTGCGAAAAGTAGTGGAGTTATTGGCATTTATTGGCTACGAGCCACCCATCAGTTTGCAGGATACCAATAAGAAAAAAGCAACGCAATTCAATAAAAAAAGGATGTACAAAATGGGCGTTGCAGGTTTTTGCTTTGCCAATATTATGATGCTGAGTTTTCCGGAATATTTCTCATCCGGCAACATAGAACAGGCTGGCCTTAAGCAAACATTTACCTGGCTTAATTTTCTTTTATCGTTACCGGTTTTATTTTTTGCAGCCAGCGATTTTTTTGTGTCGGCCTGGAAAGGCCTGCGGCAAAAATCGCTGAATATTGATACGCCCATTGCCCTTGCCATAGTAGTTACATTTGGCAGAAGTTATTATGAAATCATCACCGGTACCGGTGCCGGCTACCTTGATTCCGGAAGCGGCATTGTATTTTTTATGCTGATTGGGCGCTGGTTTCAGGATAAGACGTACGACTCCTTTTCATTCGACAGAGATTACCAGTCCTATTTTCCACTGGGCGTAACGGTCATCAGCAATGGCGAAGAAAAAAATATTCCGGTAACCCAATTAAAAAAAGGTAACCGCATTATTATCCGTAACGAAGAGATGATACCGGCAGACGCCATACTGCTAAAGGGAAATGCCCATGTTGATTATAGTTTTGTGAGTGGCGAAAACGCACCCATTCAAAAAAATACGGGTGAACTGATTTATGCCGGAGGCAAACAGGCAGGTAGTGCTATAGAACTAGAAATTGTAAACGAAGCCTCCCAAAGCTACATTACCCAATTGTGGAATAACGATGTATTTAACCATAAAAAAAATGTAGCTAAATATTATATCCATCCATGGGCAAGTTATTTTACGCTGGTACTTTTTTCAATTGCAATAGTTACCCTCGGCTATTGGTGGGTGCATGATGTAAATAAAATTTTACCCGCTGTTTCATCCGTATTAATTGTAGCTTGTCCCTGCTCACTTTTATTATCAGCCACATTTACTTATGGCAATATGCTCCGGATTTTTGGCAGAAATAAACTCTACTTAAAGAATGCCTCGGTGATAGAAGCGATGGCTAAAATCAACAGCATTGTTTTAGACAAAACCGGCACTATTACCCAAAGCCATTCAACTTCGGTATTGTATGAAGGAACGCCTCTTTTACAAAAAGAACTATCGGTAATAAAGAAAATTGTAAACCAATCATCACACCCGTTAAGTAAAATAATTGCAGCTGAATTGTACGATGTACCAGAAAGTACAGCTGCTCTCAGTGAGTTCCGGGAAATTGCCGGCAAGGGGCTGGAAGCTAGGCTGGATAATATTCCTGTAAGAATTGGTTCTGCCGTTTTTGCCAACCAATATAGCAATGGAATAATTACACATGATACAGGCACGCACATTCACGTATCCATAAATAATGTGGACATGGGCAAGTACAAAGTAAGTAACCAATATAGAAATGGTATTACTGATCTTGCAAAAAACCTAACTGCCCAAAACTACCAACTGCATATTTTATCCGGAGATAATGACTCTGAAAAAAATAATCTAATCAAACTATTTGGCAATAGTGCGTTGATGGAGTTTTACCAAACACCACAACAAAAACTTGAATACATTAAAAACCTTCAATCAAATAATAAAGTGCTGATGCTGGGTGATGGCTTAAACGATGCAGGTGCATTAATGCAAAGTAATGTTGGCATTGCCGTTAGTGACAACACTGCACAGTTTTCGCCAGCGAGTGATGCTATATTGCATGGAGACAAAGTCCATTTGCTCAATCAATTTTTAGCCTATGCCAAATCGGGTAAACACATTGTTGCAGCTAGTTTTACACTCTCTATTCTTTATAATATTGTAGGCTTGTCATTTGCCGTACAGGCCAGTCTTTCTCCTATTGTAGCGGCCATACTAATGCCGGCTAGTAGCATCAGTATCGTATTGCTGGTTACGGTGCTTTCTTCTATCAGTGCAAAGATGAAAGGGTTGTAAAAGTTGCTGATGGTTTTATTATTTTATGCTGATGCTAAAGTTACAAAAGCCAATATGATTTATTGTTGAAGGATGTTTGCGGGAAGCGTTGGACTAAGGCAGGCTCTTATGCAAGTTTGACTTTTGGATATAGGCTTTACGTGCCTTATACAGCAAGACAGTTTCTCTAATTCTAAATTGACAGTCATAATTTCATTTTTTTTAAATGTCTTTGCACTTCACGTTCCACTTGTTCAAAGTTTGGTAAATTCTTTATTTGCTCACTCATGGAGCTTTTCCAACGTCCTTTATATTGCGGTAACCTTTCTGCTAGCTTTTTAGGAAAGTCGAGATAGTTCAAATTTCTACTTGCACATTTCTTTGCAAATTCATTTAAGTGAAATGCGGCTTCCATTCCATGCTTTTCTAATAAAAACCAGATGTCATAAAAATCCCTTGCCTGCATCCGCTGCATAACTGTTCGCATTTTTTCTACCAATATTTCTTCAAGCGGATAACATAATAGATGATGTTCTTCCAAATCAGTATAGCAGATAATAACCGGTTTCATAACTGGATCAAACTCCATTTTTTCACTTTTTGAAATATCGACCTTTACTTTCTTATTACTGCCTAGCCCACCAAGCGGACCAGTATAACTGATATAAAAGTTGATCCCGCCATCTTCATGTTCGTTGCTATCAATTTTTTCAAGAGGAATGTTTGCTTCTTCCCTAACATATTCAAACGTTTCTTTGAACCAGGTGAATATTTGTTCGTTGGTTATTTCTGTATTAAGTAATGTAAAATCAAGATCTTCTGAAAATCGATAATCTTCAAAATAGATCTTCTTTAAAACAGTTCCACCTTTAAATACAATTGCTTTTGAAAGCTGTTCATGCTGTGCAACGCCTTTCAAAATCCATGAAAGCACATAGTCTTTTTCTATCTGCTGGTCACGAACACCCACTTCTCGGGCCTTATGCTGTATCTCTCCGGGTTTAATCATGTGTAAATAGCCGATTTAATTGTGTCAGTTTCTAAATTCTGGTGAATTCCCCATCTACTGATTCGTTTTCCTGATTTTTGCAACTCGGTATCCATTACCACATAAGAAGCAGTTGTAAGTTTCTGTAGTTCATCAATAATAGGGTTATTTATTTCAAGGGCTTCTAAAAGGAATCCCAATCGCTTTATTACAGCTTGTGAATTAAATTTTTTAACATAGTCAAGCAATATATCAAATTTGATTTTATCTTTTGATGAGTAAATAGCTCTTGCCACTTCAACAATTCCACCTGCATAATCTGGTTTAAAAAGACAGTCAATAAAAGTCTTCTCTAAATCTGAACAAAGCACTTTGTTAAAATTATCTATCCATATTTTTTTTGCTCCAAAAAAATGTTTTTCATTGTGGTAAATAAATTGAAAAGGAACATTTTTTATTTTTATTTCTGATGGCCTGAGTTGTTTGGATACAACAATTTGTTCTTTCAAAGAAGGTTGAGTAATCAGGTTATGAATTTGCAAAGCAGAATAATAACCGATATAATATTGAGCATCTTTTACTAAATGCGCTGCCACCAAATGCCAGTCAGGCATAAATAATTCGGCATTTTGCTCGTAGGGAATAATATAATAAACACCATCTTTTAATCGCATTAAAAGTCCTCGTTTTGTCATGTCACTAAGCAACTCACGAAGGGTACTTGGTTTTGATTGTGGCAAAGCCTTAAAAGCTTCAGGACAATCAAAGCAAACCACTTTCTGTTCGTTGAAATAGGACAGCAATTCATTAGACTGCTTTGATATATACTTATACTTCATAGTAATTTTGTCAGGATAAACCTGACTACAATGATACGAAAGATAACTTATATCTCTCCCACTTTACCTAAAAATTATCTTTCATAGTTAAATTGTCAGGTTAAACCTGACTTATCTGATATAAAACATAAGTAGATTACTTCTTAGCTCCCACAAACTGGAAATTCTATTTCGATAGTACTGTTGAATGGCGCTTCCGAAGTGAAATACTAAAATTAGTGTGGGGCAGTTTCAGCAAAGTCAAGTTAATTTTACTGTAAGCAGACTCCTGTTTAGGGTACTGCAAATCATAATTGTTTACCCTATTTAACAAAATTGCCGATAAAAGTTCCACATAGCTGGTAGGTACAAGAGGGCGACGCAACTATTTACCACATTGCTTTGTAGCCCGGACAAAAAAAACAAAACAGCTTCATTTGGCGACTGATTTAAATCATACGCATAATTGATAATGCTCACCCTTTAGTTTTAAGCGTCCTGCTACTTTTGACAGCTATTATAAACCTATTTCCCGATGAGTGCATTATTCCTTTTAATTGGTATCAGCATTTTAGTTGCCGGCTCGTTTCTCACTGCCTTTTTGTGGAGTGTAAAAAGCGGCCAGTACGATGATGACTATACCCCATCCATTAGAATGCTATTTGATGATGACATTAAGGAACAGCCAAAACCTACTTTAAAAACTAAAAACCAAACCAAATAAATTATGCAGGTAGAAAAATTCTATTACGACAACCGGATAGTTAAAAACTTTGCTTACGCCACCATTTTGTGGGGCGTAGTAGGCATGCTGGTGGGCCTATGGGTGAGTTTACAGCTGGTATTTCCATCTTTAAACATTACACGATACGGTTCATTTGGAAGGCTTAGACCATTACACACCAATGCGGTGATTTTTGCATTTGTAGGCAATGGCATTTTTATGGGTGTCTATTACTCTTTACAACGCCTCTGCAAAGCAAGAATGTTTAGCGATGCACTTAGCAAAGTTCATTTTTGGGGCTGGCAGTTAATTATTGTTGCTGCAGTTATCACATTGCCAATGGGCATTACCACCAGCAAAGAATATGCAGAACTGGAGTGGCCAATAGATATTGCCATTACAATTATCTGGGTGGTATTTGGCTGGAATATGTTTGGCACCATTATTAAAAGGCGGGAAAAACATCTATATGTTGCTATCTGGTTTTACATAGCCACATTGGTTACTGTTGCCGTATTGCACATTGTAAACTCGTTTGAATTACCCATTTCGTTGTTTAAAAGTTATAGCTGGTACGCAGGCGTACAGGATGCATTGGTGCAATGGTGGTACGGTCACAATGCAGTAGCATTCTTTTTAACCACCCCCTATTTGGGTTTGATGTATTACTTTATGCCAAAGGCTGCTAACAGGCCGGTTTATTCCTACAGGCTTTCCATCATACACTTTTGGTCGCTGATATTTTTATACATCTGGGCTGGTCCGCATCACCTGCTGTACACCGCATTGCCCAACTGGGCACAATCGCTGGGGGTAGTATTTTCACTGATGCTCATTTTCCCAAGCTGGGGTGGAATGATTAATGGTTTACTTACACTGCGTGGTGCATGGGATAAAGTAAGAGATGATGTTATTTTAAAATTTATGGTGGTAGCGGTTACTGCCTATGGTATGGCAACTTTTGAAGGCCCTATGTTATCCTTAAAAAGTATCAGTGCCGTTAGTCACTACACCGATTGGATTATAGCGCATGTGCACGTAGGTGCCCTTGGCTGGAATGGTATGCTGACGTTTGGTATATTGTATTGGCTGATACCAAGATTATTTTCAACCAGTTTGTATTCAAAAAAACTGGCCAATTCCCATTTTTGGTTATCTACACTGGGTATTGTATTTTATGCGGTACCTCTTTACTGGGCAGGGTTTACACAAAGTAGTATGTGGAAACAATTTACCGAAGCTGGTCAGTTGAAATATACATTTTTAGAAACCGTAACGTACATGAAACCATTTTACGCAATGCGGTCACTGGGCGGTACTTTGTATTTACTGGGTGCTTGTTTGATGGTATATAATATTTATAAAACAGTTAAGTCCGGTAGCCTGGTAGCTAATGAAGCGGCGGAAGCAGCACCACTTTTAAAAGATGGTGAAAAACATGCAGGTGAGCATTGGCACAGATGGATAGAAAGAAAACCGGTGCAAATGATGGTGATTAGTTTAATAGTAATACTGATAGGCGGCGCAGCAGAAATGATACCTACCTTTTTAATTAAATCCAATATCCCTACTATCGCCAGCGTAAAACCTTACACGCCGCTCGAATTGCAGGGAAGAGATATTTATGTAAGAGAAGGTTGTTATTTATGTCACTCTCAAATGATACGCCCTTTCCGCAGCGAAACAGAACGGTATGGAGAATATTCCAAAGCCGGCGAGTTTGTGTACGACCATCCATTTCAATGGGGCAGTAAACGAACCGGGCCAGATTTAGCAAGAGAAGGCGCTGGAAATTTAAAGAAAACAGATGGCTGGCATTTCCGTCATTTCAGGGAACCATCTTCTATGAGCGAAGGTTCTATTATGCCGGCTTATCCATTTTTGCTGGAGCAGGATTTAGACATCTCCAACACCGAAGCAAAAATAAGAGCTATGCAAACCCTGGGCGTTCCTTACGAAAAAGGGTATGATAAACTGGCTGTTGCAGATTTGGTTGCGCAATCACAAACAATTGCAGACAATTTAAAAAATGACAGCATCAGAATATCTCCTAAAAAAGAAGTGATTGCATTAATTGCCTACATGCAAAGGATGGGTACTGATATTGCTAAACCATTAACCTCTCAAAACAAATAACCATGTATAAATTCATAAAAACATACACCGAACAAATGCATGCGGCTACAATTTACCCCCTGTTTTCGCTGCTGGTATTTTTTATCTTTTTTATTGTGTTATTATACTTTGTAAAAAAGATGGATAAAGCAACCATTAACGAAATATCCAATATCCCCCTGGATTTGGATGAAACAACTACTACCGGCAATTAAAAAATATAACTGTCTATGTTACACAAAAAAATAAAAATCAACACAACCCTTTCAATGCTTTTGGCAAGCTGCCTTAGCATAGGCGCACAGGCACAGGTTGCAGAAGGTGCTGCTGCCCCCGCAACAGTAAGTAGCGGAAGTAATTTACTGGCAATATTATTAGTGATTACTGCATTGGCACTGGCATTTGTAATTTGGGGTATGGGCCAGGTGCTGTTAACCTTATCTAAACAGATGCTTGAAAAACAACAAAATTCAAGTACAAAAATTATTGTATCAGCATTGATATTAATGGTTTGTTTACCTGGCATTTCTATGGCACAGGATGCAGCAAAAGCAGTGGTGCCCGAGGCTTTACCAAACTATGGCGGTTTATCGGCCACTACTTTTTATATGCTGGTGAGTGTTATTGGAGTAGAAATAGCTGCAATTTTTTTTCTAACCTTTTCTATTAAAAGAGTGTATGATGAACTGGTACCGCAAAAAGCAGTTGCCGTACAGGAGCAAAAAGAGAAGTGGTGGAGCAACCTCGACAAAAGATTTTTTACCAAGGCAATCCCTGTAGAAAAAGAGGCAGATCATTTACTGGAGCATAACTATGATGGTATTCAGGAATTGGATAACTCTTTACCACCCTGGTGGAAATATGGTTTTATTATCACCATTTTAATATCATTTCTTTACCTGCTTAACTTTCATGTATTAGGAACCGGCAAAAATCCAACGGAGGAATACGCTGCCGAAATGGAAGTGGCTAAAATTCAAAAGGAACAATTTGAAGCAAAAAACAAAGACAGGATTGACGAAAACATAGTGCCAATGGCAGATGCTGCTGGTGTAAAACAAGGTGGAGAATATTTTGCAGCCAATTGTATTGCCTGTCATGGCAAACTGGGTGAAGGTGGTGCCGGACCAAATTTAACGGATGATTACTGGTTGCATAAAGGCTCTATCAACGACATTTATCAAACCATTAAAAATGGCTATCCTGCAAAGGGTATGGCCGCCTGGGCAAATAAATTTAACCCAAAAGAAATGAGTCTGATCGCCAGCTACATTAAAACATTAAAAGGTACCAACCCGCCGGGTGCAAAAGCGCCCCAGGGTGATATTTATGAAGAAGGTGCTGCTGGTGCTACATCAGCTCCAACTATATCGAATACAAATGCGGTAACCAACGATTCAACTGTTGTTACTAAAAACAGCCCATGGGAGAATTAAAAACTATATCCGAACAAGAATCGTTCAGAGATTCGGTTGCCACTATTAGTAAAGAAGGTACACGGAATTTTATTACCCCAAAAAAACCAGTGGGTAAATTGTATAATCTACGAACCTGGTTTAGTGTTTTTTACCTGGTAGTGTTTTTCACTTTACCTTTTATTAAGGTAAACGGAGAACCATTTATCATGATAAATATACTGGCCAGAAAATTCATTTTGTTCGGGGTAATATTTTGGCCGCAGGACTTTTTTATTTTCGGCATTGGCATGGTTACATTTATTGTATTTATCATCTTATTTACAGTAGTATTTGGCAGAACTTTCTGCGGTTGGGCCTGCCCTCAAACAATTTTTATGGAAATGGTTTTCCGTAAAATTGAGTACCTGATTGATGGCGATGCCACCCAGCAGCGGAATCTTAGAGCCATGCGTTGGACCGGAAAGAAAATAAGAAAAAGAGTAATTAAGTTCATCATTTTTTTTGCACTTTCCTTTTTAATCGCCAATTTCTTTCTTGCCTATCTTATCG
This sequence comes from Chitinophagales bacterium, assembly GCA_038320245.1. Taxonomy (GTDB): domain Bacteria; phylum Bacteroidota; class Bacteroidia; order Chitinophagales; family Chitinophagaceae; genus Ferruginibacter. Next base: position 18,400 of record JBBQEA010000030.1, read on the forward strand.
GCATGGATGAATTGATAGCACAGATTACTAACCCTGCAGAAAATACCGGCACATTGATTTCTCTGCTGGGGTTTACTATTGTATTCTTTTTTGTATACTGGTGGTTTAGAGAGCAGGCATGTATTGTGGTTTGTCCTTATGGAAGATTACAAGGTGTACTATTGGATAAAAACTCCATTGTAGTTGCGTACGATCGCCTGCGTGGGGAACCAAGAGGCAAATTGGGCAAGCAACAAAAAGAAGAAAAAAATGATTTCAAATGCACCGATTGTAAAGGCACGGACGGCTGTAATGATATTGAAGAAGAATTGTTGTCTGTTGTTCCTTTGGTTCAGCCTGCACAAGGAGATTGTATCGATTGCTACGCCTGCGTAAGGGTATGCCCCACAGGCATTGACATCCGCAACGGCACGCAACTGGAATGTGTAAACTGCACAGCTTGTATAGATGCCTGCGATGCTATCATGACCAGTATTCACAAGCCGGTTGGTTTGGTCCGTTATGCATCTGAAAACAGCATTACCACTGGTAAAAAACTAAAATTTAATACCCGGATAAAAGCGTACAGCTCTGTGCTATTGTTACTGATAGCCTTACTGGTATTTTTATTGGCCAGCAGAAGTGATGTGGATGCAAGATTGATGCGTACCTCCGGCATGACGTATACCCCTTTGCCCGATGGAAGAATTGAAAACCTCTACAGTCTTAAGCTGGCAAATAAAACACGTAAGGACATTGTTGTTGATATGAAACTAGAGCATATAGCTGGCGAAATAACGCCGGTAGGCAGCAGTAAAACAATTGCAAAAAAAGAAGACTACACCATATTGCAGTTTCTTATTAAACTAAACAGAAAAGATGTAAAAGGTTGGAAAACACCGGTAGAAATTGGGCTATATGAAGATGGTAAAAAAATAAAAATAATTACAGCAAATTTTATTGGGCCGGAAGTGTATGAGTAAAGAAGCCCCCATCCCCTAAAGGGGGGTAAGGGCAAGTTTAAGAAAATTTAAAGTGTATTTAAAAATTGGGAATTATCAATATTCCTGAGAAAAAAGCAGGCACTATAAATTACCCCCCTTTAGGGGATGGGGGCAAATGAAGAGACTTTAAAAATGAGAAATTATCAATATTCCTGCGAAAAAAGCAGGCACTATAAATAACTCTCCTTTAGGGGATGGGGGCAAATGAAGAGACTTTAAAAATGAGAAATTATCAATATTCCTGCGAAAAAAGTAGGAACTATAAATGACTCCCCTTTAGCCCCTTTAGGGGATGGGGGCAAAGATTTTAAATATTACTTCATACCCCCCTTAGGGGATAGGAGCAAAACAAATTATTATGAACTGGGGATATAAAATTATAATCATTTACAGTGCTTTTGTACTGGGAATCGTTTTTATGGTGTACAAAGCTACCCAACAAAATACTGACCTGGTAACCACTGATTATTATGCAAAAGAACTGGTTTATCAGGATAGAATTGATGAGGCAAAAAGGACATCGCTTTTGTCTGCCCAAATTACAATAGTTAAAAAAAGCAGGCAGCTTGAAATTGGTTTTCCTACAGAATTTTTAAACAAAAAAATTACTGGTTCAGTCAAACTCTATTTTCCACCCGATGAAAAAAAAGACTTTATAAAAGGTTTTGAAACGATAGGGAGTAAGGTAGAACTGTCCATACCGGAAAAGAACAAAGGCTTTCATTATATACAGGTTAGCTGGGTTACTGATGGGCTGAGTTATTATTACGAACAAAAAATTAATTTATAAAATGTTACCTGTATTTCTTGCTGCAATAACAATGGGTATCGTTGGCAGTTTTCACTGCATCGGTATGTGCGGACCTATTGCCTTTGCTTTACCATTGAATAATGACAGCAGCCTGGCAAAGTTTTTTGGCAGCTTACTTTATAACATTGGGAGAATTACAACTTACAGCAGTATCGGTTTTTTATTTGGTCTTGCAGGTAAGGGATTATCCATTGTCGGTTTTCAGCAAGGGCTATCCGTTTTATTAGGAGCTTCTATTCTTATTATAATGTTGTTAGCCAAATGGAGAACAGTAAAATTGAATGTGCCCGCAATCTTTTTAACTTTTGGCGCAGGCGTTCGCAATGCAGTTGGCAAATTATTTTTAAAGAAAAATTTTGCTGCATTGTATTTAATCGGATTGTTGAATGGGTTGTTGCCTTGCGGCCTGATTTATATGGCTGTTGCCGGTGCAGTAGCTACTGCAGATCCTGTAAAAAGCGCTTTGTTTATGGCGGCATTTGGGGCCGGCACTTTACCGGTTATGTGGGCAGTTTCATTTTTTGGCAATTTTATAAATATGGAAGCAAGAAAAACAATTCGCAACCTGTATCCATATATTATGGTGCTAATGGCTTGCATGCTGATATTACGTGGCATGGGGCTGGGCATAGGCATAATTAGCCCGGCCATAGGAGGCGATAAAAAAGATATAATTGAGTGCCATACAAAACAATAAAAATATTGTATCGAAAAAAGATTTTAATAGTATGATGGAAAATAGAATTTTAGTTACCATAAAAAGCAATTTAATGAAGGAGAATAAAACAGATCAGGTACTTCAGGAATGCACGGCATGGGAGCGGCTGCTTGATTTTTTTAAGCAGGAAAACAGTTATTTAAAAACCAGGTTAAGTGTAGTACTGGATAATAAGACAGATAGGGATTTTCTTGCCCTTGCAGAACATTTCCAAAATCAATTTATTTTAAAAGATGAATTTATAGATGAAATGTTGCATGATGTAAGGGAACAGGAAAGAAACTTACACCTCCTGGCAGAAAAAAAGGCGGCCATTGAAGAGCGCCTGATAAAAAAACAACAAAGAATTCGTAATGAAATGGAGTTTCTGGAAAAGGATTTCAACCGAATGAAAAATGAGTTTAATAAATACCTGGTATCTGTACTTTAATATTTTTTACAGAATCCATAAATTAAAAATACCCTGCTAAAAATGGCAGGGTATTTTTAATTTAATTAAGCATCAACAATAATTTCTTTTCATTCATTATTATAATATTGCCGTCTTTAATTTCTATCAATTTTTCATTTTTAAAATCGCTAAGCGTCCGTATAAGTGATTCAGTTGCTGTACCGGCAATATTAGCAAGGTCTTCTCTGGAAATATGCATTGAAAATTTACCCTCACTATGCTTATGATACTTATTCTGCAGGGTAATTAACGCATCTGCAACCCGCTTGCGCAACGAATTATAGGCAAGCCCTAGCAATTGTTGCTCCTTATCTGTTACATTTTTTGCCAGCAGTTGTATAAATTTTCTGGTTACCTCTTTGTTGTTACTGAGCAGTAGCTCAAAATCTTCTTTTGGAATTATAGCTAATTCACAGTCATCAATCGCTTCTGCTGTTTCTTTGTAAACAGATTCTTCCAGCAAAGCAGTATAGCCTAAAAAATCACCTTCATTATACAAACCAATAGTTAACTCTTTGCCATCTTCGTTCACCTTATAAGTTTTTATTTTTCCTTTTTGAATGTAATATAACCTGGCCGGGTGGTTACCTTCGGAATAAATGACCTGCTTTTTTTTATAGTAATTTATACTCCTGTCTTCGGCCAAATGGTTCAGGGCATCCTTACCTCCAAATTCATTCAGCATCTGTTTCATACCCTCGGCGGTAGTTTCGTATTCTTTCCGCATTAACTCGGTTTTTTTTAACCGGCGCTCTACTGCAGTTAACAATTCAAGCTCTGCAAAGGGTTTGGTAATATAGTCATCTGCACCCATTTCCATTCCTTTTCTAAGATCACTGCGTTCTGCCTTGGCACTTAAAAAAATAAAGGGAACATGCTGCAACGAGTCATTTTTATTTAACAGGTGCAACACGCCGTAGCCATCCAAAACAGGCATCATTATATCGCAAATAATAAGATCTGGTTTACTTTGCAGCGCCATCTCTACACCAATTTTTCCATTTTCGGCTGTATGCACTTTGTAACCGGCGAGTTCAAGAATTTCGGCCGTATTTTCCCTGATCTCGATATTGTCTTCTATCAGTAATAATTCTATCATAGAAAATTTTTTGCTTGTAATAATTATTAATTGATTAGCAATTAGTCTGCAACCTAAGTTTTACCGCAGCTTAGTTTAGTTGCCACTTTAATTTGCAAACTATTAGTATGCCGGATTAAATGTTATAATAAATTCGGTACCCTTTTCCAATTCACTTACATAGTTTATCTGACCATTCATTAATTCTATGTACTTGCTCACAATGTGCAGCCCAAGCCCTGTACCCTGTATGTTAGTGGCATTTTTACCACGAAAAAAACGTTCAAATAAATGCTCCTGATCTTCTGCTGAAATCCCCATCCCCATATCTTTTATACGGAGAGAAATACAATCTTCTTTTGTTTCGCTAGCTACCGAAATAAGGCCTCCTTCCGGTGAAAACTTGATGGCATTGGAGAGCAGATTTATCAGCACATTACGCAACAAAGAAGGGTCGAGTGTTACCGGTGTATATCCCGTATGGTTTAGCACTATTTTTTGCCCCGGTTTAGCTATTGCCTGCAGCTCGGTACAAATAGATTGTAGTAATTCCTTTATGTTGAACTCCACCATGTGCGCCATCACTTTACCATCTTCTATTTTTCCAATTGATAAAAACTCATTCAGCAAATCGGTTAAATTATTAACCGACGATTTGATGCGCATGATGTGCTTGTCACGTTTTGCCTGTTCATCTGTTTGCGTATATTTCGCTACCAGCGATGCAGATGACAGGATAGTGCTTAAAGGTGTTCGAAATTCGTGAGAAGCCATTGAAACAAAGCGGCTCTTTAAATCGCTTAGCTCCTTTTCTTTACTTAATGCTTTAGAAAGTTCATCTTTCGATTCCTGTAATTGCTGAAGCGTTTGCTTCAACTGCTGGGTACGTAATTCAACTTTCTCTTCAAGGTCATTGTTAAGTTCCTCTATCCTGGAATTTATGCTGGCCAGTTCTTCCTTTTGGGATATCACAGATTTCTCTATTTCTTTCCGTTTAGAAATATCACTGATAAAAGCAAAGGTGTACTGTTCATTATTGCTAACAAAATTACTCAAACTTATTTCTACCGAAAATTCAGTTCCATCTTTTCTTGCCCCGTATAAATCGAATCCAAGCCCCATCGATCTGGGACGAGGGTTGGCACCATATTCGCCCCGATTCACCACATGCCTGCTGTGATACCTGCTTGGAATCAGCACTTCAATTTTTTTCCCTTTCAGCTCCAAAGGATCGTCGTAACCAAACTGGCTGAGCAAAAAATTATTAGCCATTAAAATCGACCCCTTACTATCAGCCACCAATATACCCATTGATGCATATTGAAACAATGCCTGAAAACGTTCAGACTCCTGTTTATCAATATCCTTTACAATTTCGTTCATTCAATTTTTTATGTTTTGTAAAAATAATGATTCAACGACCAAATACTGTACTAACCCGATTTATTTATAATGGATAGCAATTGTTATCATGGCCTGCAGTAAATGCGGCCGATTGTGATCATTTGCTTACTGCAATAGCTTTTCACGGTCAGTTTCACTTAACCCCCAATAAATTTTTAAAAAATCTTTTTGCTGCTTTAATTTGCCAGACAAGCCATCAATACTGGATTTGAGTGAATCGGTATCGTACTGATAATTCTCCACAACAGTACCAATGTTTTCAATTTTTTTTGATGCTGACGCCAACAGGCTGTCAATGGTATTAAACCACAATTGGATTTCAGCAACCGCCTTAGCAGGTTTAAAGCTACTGTTACGGTATTGTACAAAATCGTTGTATAAAGTCCTTGCTTTGTTACGATCTGCCACTGCTGCATTAAATGCATCCATATCGGCCTCCTGGTTTACGATGGTAATTTTCATCTCGTTATAAGCCAGCCAGATTCTAAGGTTTTCATTATCAATCCCAGCCTTTCGCATTCTTCTCGATGTTGCCTGCATTTGTTGCAAAGTATCTAACAGCAAATGATTACTGACAGAATCTGTATAATGGAAAACAACTGTATTTTTTTGTGAAAAACCAATTCCCCTTTGAAATTCCTTGTGCGTAATTGGGTGTTCCAACAATTGCCATAGCGGATCAAAAGGCATATGCGTTTCAATAAACTGAGCAGGATTTACCAAAAAATATTGAGTGGTTGTTTTAAATCCTTCATCCCAGGTGGGATCGCACAATCGCCAGTCTTTATCTACAAACACAGCACACCATCCATGACCATTCCAGTTAACGCTACTTGCTATTTTGGTATAGCCGCTAACAACAAATACAGGTATCCCACATTTTGAAACGAGGTTGGCAAACAGAGCGGCATAATTTTCACAAACACCTTTTCGTCTGCGTAAAATTGCTGCCATCTTAGCTTCCGGCTCTGTACCCCAACCCCTGAAATAATACATACTGTCTTTGCTATACCGGATATTGGTAGTTATCCAGGTATAAATAGCTCGTACCTTTTCCCCGTCTGTTGTAAAATTATTTTGTACAAATTGTACAATGGAATCTGAAGCATAAGTTTTGGCTATAGGTATTTGAAGTATCCTTCGGTCAACATCTGTGTAGTTACTATAATCCTGTGCGTTTAGTGTAGCACAACAACATACAAAAAAGGAAATAAACAGCAGGGCCTTCATACTGTAAAATTAAACCAACAGGTGCACAAATAAAATTGTGTAGAAAATTGTTACGAAAACTTTATCAACCTATGCTGAGTAAAATAGATTTAGCTATAAAGAAAATCAAGAAAATGCAAAGGGACCGATGTGAAGCCTTACGACTTTATCAATGTCTATACTTCACGAAAATTATCCAAAAAAAAAAGTTGCGAAACTATTTGGGGGAAAGAGTAACCTTTTCAAAATGTTAACGATGTATAAAAAATCTCAGCTATCAGGGCTTGCACTTTTTAACTACCAAGAACCTAAGTCATCATCTTTCAATAATAGTTGAAAAGATACCCACCGCACATTAATCTTCCTGTAAATGTGCTTCAATTAGATGCTGTCTGTAATTCTTCATTAATAGCCGGCAATGTAAATTTAAATACTGACCCGATGCCTGGTTCAGACTCAACCCAGATTTTACCTCCGCTATTTTCGATAATTCTTTGAACGATAGCTAAACCCAAGCCAGTCCCCTCATTTTTTTTAGCTGACTTTGCCTGTCAAAATAGTTTAAAAACAGTCAGCAATTCACTTTCAGCAATACCAATACCATTGTCTTTTATAGAAAACAGCCAGGCCTTTCCTTGCTTTTCAACGTTGATATTAATTTGCGGCTGCCGTTCAGGCGGAACAAATTTTATGGCATTACTGATAAGGTTTTGAAATACCTGCAGCATGGCCGAATAAGCGCTTTTTATTGCAGGCAATTGGCAAATTTCAAGAAGTACTTTTTTTTCTACTAACTGTAAATTCAGCAGAGTTTGTACTTCCTTCATCACTACATTTAAATCGACTATTTCCATTGCTTCCAGTGTGGATGACCTGTAAAAATTAAGCAGATCTTCAATCATTCTTTGAATACGCAGAGAGCCATCCAATGCAAACTCTATGTACTTTTTGCCCTTATCGTCAATGGTGTCTCCATATTTTTTACTAAATAATTGCATAAACGACGCTACCATACGTGCCGGCTCTTTTAAATCGTGTGATATTGAATAGGCAAACATTTCCAGGTTGTTTCTGGAGATTTCAAGATTAGTGAGCAGCTTTGATATTTCAGCGTTTTTACGGTTAAGTTCCCGCTGATTATTTACCAGATCATTATTTATTTTTGTAAAATCATCCATGAGTTTTGCGGCCAAATCTTCATCTTGATTTTCCTTCTCAAGTGTACTCACTTTTTTTTCCAATAATCTTGTCTGATTTTGCATCTCGTTAATAATCTGCATAATACCCGACATCATTTTTTGAGAATCGCCAACTTCTGAACTACCGGAGATAAATATTCTACCATTTAAGATAAAGCCAGAAAAAATGAATAACAAATCAACACCATTACTTACTATGTGAAGTGGATAATTATCTGCAGTATTGTTTTGTTTAAGCTGCATCCAAAGTGCAGCAAGTGTATCTGCTGAATTTTGCGTAAACAAATAGGGAAGCCCGATAGGCAAACCTACGGATTGCATGACATTATTATTATCTAATAATACTTGTTCCACCAAACCATCTCCGGAACATAATAGTATAATGCTTGACGTTTTTTCGAGCGTTGCTTTAACCATACTGTTCTACAATTGAGTTGGCGAGTGTAATTGCATTTTCGGCAGTATCAGCAAACCCATCTGCACCAACCTTTTGCCAAAGCAGCGGGTTCTGTGTAAAAGGATATCCCCCAATCAATATTTTAAGTTTATCAAGCTGCTTATTTACCCGTAAATTATTTATAAGAGTGGCTGCTTTACTAATGTGGGTAGGGAGGGTAACCGAAATGGCTAAAAGGTCGGCCTTATGCTCAAGCAAGGCCATTTCTAACTGTTGTGCTGGCATATTGGCACCCAAATAATAGGTATCCCAACCATCCATTTCAAAAAAATCGGCTACCATGCGAATACCCAATTCATGTAACTCGCCACTTATGGAACAAGCCAGCATCATCTTCCCTTTTTTTTCGTTTGTAAAAATATATTTGTATAGGCCAGACATAATAAGTTGGGTAGCTGCGGTGCAGAAATGTTCGTGCGCTACTGTTATTTTATTATTTTGCCAAAGAAGGCCTACTTCGTACTGCGACACCCTGAATATATACTGGTAGATGGACTTTACAGTTGTACCGTTGGCTATCAGTTGATCAATCAATGCTTGTGCTTCTTTCCTTTTATTATTTAGTAACAGTGTAAGATATTGTTCAACTTCATTTTTTAACGGATTATCAGGTTGAATAAATGAGTAGGCCGGATCTTGCTTTTGAGATAATTTATCCAATGCCTTTTGCATGTAGGGCGAAACTGTAGTCAATACTTCTTTACCGAACAATTCTTCAATGGCAATCTGTATATACCTGATATTTTCCATCAGGTCATTGTCTGGAATGTTACGAGATTTCAACATAGAAGAAACCCAAACAATATACTGTCCGTAAATTTCTGTAAAATCTAACCGCAAGGCTTCTGTCAAAAAACTGATATGGTACACAGCATCTTCAAAACATCTTTTTTTTCCCGCTGCACCATACCGCTTTTCCAATGCTTCGTTGTTGGCAAAATGCAACGCAGTTATTCTTTCTGCCAGCTTATTTTTTTGCTCTTCTAATTGGTTTGCGATATTGGAATTTTTATTCATTCATTTTATTTTCAACTTGTGATATGTTCAAAATAACTGAGCGACCAACTATGCGGCACAAGTTTTAGTCCTTTGGGAATTAACTGGTGCGATGACCTTAAATGCAACTTGTGCCAACTCTCAAAATCTGTGACCGATTGCCAATAAGTAATCAATTGAATTTCTGATGGATTATCAAGCGGACTGATTACATCCATCTTTATGTATCCCGCTGCATTTTCAACCATTTGCGGTCTGTTCTTAAACGCATATTTCACCTCAATCTCCATCCCGTTTTCAATTGTAAATTTACTTATCACAGCAATCATAATGTTATACCTTTTAACCTTTTTTATGCAATCGAATTAAACATTAATCCACATGATTAAACATCGAAAGTACACAAAATAATATTTAATCCTACTTAAATATATTCCTTTCTCTTCGCCAAATACTTGAATTATAACTATTTAGATAATGGCAATTCTGCTTCAACGTAATTTACTCAACACACAACAATAAGAAATAGAGAAAATGAGTTTATTGGTGCCTTTTCTTTCGCTTCGTACCTATTTTTTTGCATCACTCATCATTTATCGAAAGTGACACTACTCTACTTTGCTACCTCTATTAAAGACAGCTGTACTATTAGTAAGTTCAAAAAAACTAATCCTGCTTTTTTCACTAATTATAACTGCCTATGCAATTTTGTTAAAAGCCAACAGCTGCACAAATAAAATTGTAATGATCTTATTACAGTTATGATGGCTTTTTATCAGCAAACGCATCAGCTACATCATTGTCGATTGTTCGCAACTTTGTTTCGCAAAATGCAATCAGTTCCTTTGCCTGTGCAACCTTTTCTGCTAATGTATCCAGCTGAATTTCGTTGTCCTCTATTTGTTCAACAAGTGTTGAAAGTTGTTTATAGGCTTCGTTATAAGTCATGTTCATTGATTGATTTTTTTGTTACCGTACTATAAATTAACTCATCCCTTAAAATGGTTTTTATTTCCGTACCGGGATGTATTTTTTCAGGATCGATTATAATTTTATCATTGATGGTGATAATGGCATATCCCTTTTGTAATATGGTGGATGGGCTGTATGCTTTTACGGTTCGTTTTAATTGCCGTATATTTTCTTTGGCTCTTTCCACCAGGTTTTCGGCACTGCCAAAAAACCGCTCTTTCAAATTCACCAGGGCACTTTCAAAATTATAATTGTAATCAATAATACTCGATGCAACCTTGGTGGGGGTTTTATGCTGTCGGGCCATCAGGTCAACAATGCTGGTGTTTCTATCATGACCAATCCCTGTAAAAACGGGCAGCGGAAATCCGGCCACATATTTCGATAATTCATAGTCATCAAATGGTTTAAAATCTGTTTGTGAGCCACCGCCACGAACGATGGCAACCAGATCGTATTTTTCCTTTTGCGATTCAATTAATTGTAATTGCTGTACAATTAATTTACTTGAATTATCTCCCTGAATTTGTGTTAAAAACTCAGTAACAGTAAAGGCGTAGCCATATTGATTGTTTGCAATCTCCTGTTTAAAATCTCTTTGCCCATCGGAGTTGGGAGCGGTAACAAGCGCAATATTTTGCAATACAATTGGTAGTTCTATTTGCTTATTGTAAGTATAATATTGTCCGTCTACCAGGCGGATTAAAGAGGGGTTTTCTTTTACCAGCCGTTCAAGCGTGAGATCTTTTTCCAGCGCCAGTTTACCGAGTGCATAGCTATGGTCTATTTCAAGCACTTCCAAATCTATCCCAAAACGTTTGTGAAAACGCACCCTTACATTGCAGGTTATTTGTAACCCGCTTGCAAAGGGCTGACCGGTTAGCTGCTCAAATTTTTCTACGTTGTAAAATGTGTTTGACCAAAACACGCCCTTCATTTCTGCAGTAATCAGGCTGCCTTCTTTTTCTATAAACTTCAGGAAACACCAGCGCTTGTCGGTTTGTTTTTTTACATCCGTAATCTCGGCTGTTATCCAAAAAGTTTTTCCTGCAAACCGGTTTTGAATAGCATCATCTATTTCGTTTATAAGTTCGGAAAGTTTTAATTGTGTTGGCATTTTGTTGAATAAAGATATTTTACGAGCTAATATTGGTTAGAAAATTAAGCAGTTATTCCCGTATTTTAAAATAATAAAAAAGTAGAAAAGGCATAAATGAGATACCCGTAAATTGTGTAATTAAAATCATAAAAAATAAAAATATGCCCCTAATTCTCCCGGTAAAAGGTATCCTCCCAACAATGGGCAACAATTGTTTTATCGCCCCCAATGCCACTATTGTTGGCGATGTAATATTGGGTGATGATTGCAGTGTGTGGTTTAACGCTGTAATCCGCGGCGATGTAAACAGCATCCGCATTGGCAACAAGGTAAATGTGCAGGATGGGGCGGTTATTCACTGCACTTATGAGAAAACCAAAGCCATTATTGGAAATAATGTTAGCATCGGACACAATGCAATTGTACATGGATGCGTTATATGTGATAATGTGCTGATAGGTATGGGGGCAATTGTGATGGACAATGTGAAAGTTGGCAGTAACAGCATTGTAGCAGCAGGTGCCGTAGTACTTGAAAATACAGTAATTGAGCCGGGCAGTATTTATGCAGGAGTACCGGCAAAAAAAGTAAAAGACATATCTCAGGAACTGATAAACGGAGAAATAAACAGAATTGCAAATAATTACCTGATGTATAGTGGGTGGTTTTCGCCCCCATCCCCTGAAGGGGAGTAAGGCAAAATCTCAGCTAAAGCTGAACTTTGTAAAGTATCGTGCCATTGCAACAAATGAATGTTTGTCACAAATATGGGGTGAGGGCAAATTAAATTTATATTTATAGTATGAAAAAAATTTTAATAGCAATTACAGGCATGTACTTTTTAAGTGCTTGTTCAGTTTTTAGAAAGACTGAAAAATATGGCTGCCCGAGTAACGGCAGAAATATTGGCGCTGAAAAATTAGCAGCCGGCGATGAAAAAGCTATGAAGGCGAGTGCAAAGGCAAAATATAAAGGCGGAAAAATGAGTTATTAAAAAGTGGCCGTCAACTGGAATTGTAAATAATCCGAAATCAATAAACCCCTATACTATGTGTTACCATTTAACTTCAAAGCAAGGCAGTACAGAAGCTGTAATTGACGACAATTGCGGTATCTCAAAATTCTACGCCATTGCAGAAACCCTTTCTGCCGATTTGCAGATAAATTTTTTAAACCAGGTAGATGATGCAGAAAGTCTTGAATGGGATTTTAAATACAAGAACCAATTATTGACGTTGCATTACAGCATTTTTAATGGCGTGTCTATTTCTCCGCAGAGAGGAAAGAGTGTACAACAGCAAAATAATGCAGTGGTTGAAATTTCACATTTTTTAGAAAGAAGAGCCTTTTAATTAATAGGTTTTTTCCTCGAT
>JBBQEA010000031.1:0-31139 GCA_038320245.1 Chitinophagales bacterium
ACTTTTACCTGGTGCTGACTGGCTAATTCAAATACTTTGTATTGAGCATAAATACTGGAAGAGGGAAAGGGTTCTTCCTGGTGGTAGCAAAGCTTTTCAAAATCAGTAATAAGACAATCGATTGTTGGTGTGATGGTATAATTTTTTATTTGAAATTTTTTAACTACCGATTGTATATACCTGGATTCATCTTTTTCGAAACCTGGAAAAACGGCAGAAAAAGTATGCTGCTTATTACCCGATTTAAGTTGCCTGTGCATCGATGCTGTTATGGCAGAACTATCGAGTCCGCCACTTAAACTAGAACCTACCGGCACATCACTGCGAAGTCTTCTGCTTACAGATACTGATAATAGCTGGCTGAACTTTTCTATGGCAACATCTGCAGTAATGGACTGTGATATTTCTTTATCAATGTTCCAATAGGGAGTTATCTTATAAACGAAACTGGCGGCATCAAAATACAAATAGTGGCCAGCAGGCAAGGAAGATATGCCTTCAAAAAAAGTTTGTAGTTTATCATTGGCATTTAAAACGTAGCCCAACGAGAGGTAATTGAGCAGCATTTTATTATCGGGTATTTTATTTACCCCTACGGCCCACATCGCTTTCATTTCGCTGGCAAAAATAAAATGGTTATCATCCGGATAAAAATAAAATGGTTTTTCACCAAAGCGGTCCCGGGCTGCAAAAAGGCATTGTTTTTTAGCATCCCAAATGGCAAAAGCAAACATGCCATCCAGCTGCTTCAAGCAATCTTCTTCCCAATAGTCGTAGGCTGCCAGCAAAACTTCTGTATCGCTTCTTGTTTGAAAGCGATAGCCGTTTTTGTATAATTCTTCTCTTAATTCTATATAGTTGTAAATTTCACCATTGTACGTGATGGTATACCTTTTTTTATCTCCCGCAGGCGAAGAAAAAACGGAATGCTGCATCGGCTGGCTGGCGTTATTGCTCAAGTCAATAATGGAAAGCCTCCGGTGTCCAAGTGCAACGGTGTTGTTGTCATCTATCCATTGTCCTTCTCCATCCGGGCCCCTGTGTGCCAGGGCATTGGTCATTCTTTTTATATTATATGCAAGATTTGCCCGTCCCTTATCAGTATCAGCAAATGGATTGGTAATGATGCCAGCAATTCCACACATCTTGTAAATATCTAAAAAAAATCCCGTCTATATTTACAGGAACTTAAATAAAAAATTGGGTAACGCTAAAATACGATTGGTAACACCACTTTTGTTACATCCCATGCAATTAACAAACTGGCACCATTGCCGGATTTCTCAAAGGTCATCACAAAGTTTTCAAGCGCTTCGGGTTGCTGTTGTACCGGAATATCCAAACGGGTTACATCTTTGGTTGCATCATATTTAAAAGCACCCCATGTATCCACTTCGCTGTTTAAAATCATGGTCCATTTTTCAGCAAATGGAACGCAATAAAGTGTGTATCTGCCCTTTTTAATTTTTACACCGCCAATACGCACATTTTGAAAAAATTCAATTTCTGTGGCTTCATTGGCACCCAATCTCCATAGTTTACCATACTCTAATAAATCACCGAATATTATACGGCCATTCTTTTGTGGTCTGCTGTAAATAACCCTTGCTATTAAAGGCTCAGTAGCTTTATCCTGAATTTTTAAAACGGGGTAACCATTGGGATAATAGCTCATATCCAATGGCGACTTATCTACTGGCGGAAATTTAGTTTGGCCCATCGAAATAAAACTAAAACAGCAGCAAATAACTGCAAGAGAGATATACTTCATATTTACAAATTTTCGTTGCAAAACTAACGGATTTAATGTAGGTGAAGGATTTCGCTGAAAGGATTATTTAACCACTTATACTAAATATCAGGATAATTGAAGCCACTCTTTTGTAAACTGTTTTAGCTGAGGGAAAAACTTAGCATAACACTTTTGTAATTGTTCGTATTCTTTTTCAAAAATTGCAAATGCAATGTCACTTTCCTGTAAATAAGCTGCCCGGCGTACCAGGCCGCCAAATCCTTTTTGAATACCCTCCCTAAAACGATAATGATAGAGCCAGTTTTGTGAGATCATATAGGGCAGCATTTGAGAAAATTTAGATGGTAACCATATTTGTTGCTGTTGCAAAACCTGATAGGTAGATTGTGCAAATTCGTTCAGCGATTCAGGACTATCAAATTGCAACAGATCGTTGGCGAGAAAATGATCATAAACAACATCTATAAACGCCCCGGCATACAAACGGTATTGTGGCCTGAAGAACTGCTTCGCTTCAATGGTAGAAGGATGTTCGTCGGTAAATGTATCAATAGCCCTGTGCAGCATAATGCCTCTTTGAATTTCGGCAGCATAGGCTTCTTTACTTTTACCTTTTACATAATCACTAATCATGTTGCCTACCAGTATCTCCGGCTGGTTAAACGAAAGCCAGGCATGTGCAAGTAAATTCATATTGCTGTAATTTTTTGTTGCTAGTAACCACCGCTATGTTAAGGGTGAATGGTGACCCGATAGCAATTGGGTGATGAATGTTTAATACCTAACCATTGACCATTCACTATTAACAAGGCACTGGTTAAAACAAATTGCTAATTTTTTTTCTTTTTTAAATGTACCTCATTTACCCGACACATTCTGCCACTTTTCCCATTTAACAGTTTGTCAACAAGATTTAATATTTTATTAAGAAAAAGTCATCAATGCCCGTTGCTGCTCAATTTCAATGCTGTTTTGGCCATAACAAAACGATGATGCCTGTGCCGTTCATATTTTTCTTTTGGGCAGCACATTTATTTAATCCAAAAGTAATTGCAAGGTTATACAGCCTTTATAATTTTGAATTGATAAACAAACAGCGCTTGTTAAAAGGCGTATTAATTAAACAAAAAAAGTATAACATGAAAAAGTTAACAACCACTGTAGCAGCAATAGCCATGCTGTTTTCAGCCACCTTGTTTGCAGCAGACAAAGAAGGTGTGAAAGTCAATGAATCTGTAAAAGCATCTTTTCAAAAAGGATTTTTAAACGCAACCCATGTAAGCTGGACGCAAAAAGATGATGTCTTTTTTGCCTCATTTATGTTCAACGATCGCAATGCAGAAGCTGCATTTAACGAAAAAGGAGATTTAATTGGATTGTCTCATAGTATTGAGACCAGCCAAATGCCACTGGCCATTTCAGTAAGTATTGCAAATAAATATCCGGGGTTTGCAGTAAGTAAGATGGCCACAGAAATCACCTATGAAAACCAAACCAATTATTATGTAAATTTATCTGACGGAAAAAAAATGCTGAAGATAAAATGCGCTGTTAATGGCGACATTACAGTAGATAGCAAGAAAAATATATAATCGGTTTTAACATAATAACTGCCATCTGAGGGAATAATTGTTGTTCACCCAGGTGGCTTTTTTGATTTATCTTTTTCACTGGAGCATACCAGGTAAAACAACAGTGGATAAACTTAATTATTTTTTCATCAAACCATTTTAAAAAAGTATGCTTAACAAATGTATCAGCTGAAATAGCAGTAACCGAATTTTACATCAATATTTTCCATTATAGATTTCACCACGCTTTATTACTCCGTTAACAATAAAGTTGCTGTTGTAACTGCCTGATAAATTATTTTTGTATTTACAACCATGCAACTGCTTAAAAAAAATATTTCGTTATTCCTGTTGATTCTTTTGTGTATAATGAGAGGGCCTGTAATAGCACAGGCAAAATTTATAGCAACCATTTCTCCTGCAATTATTGGTAAAGATGAAAGTGTAGAATTTAAGTTGCTGGTAGAAAATGCCCAACAGGGTGCAACTATCAATGCTCCCGTTTTAAAAGGCTTTATAGTTATCAGCGGACCCTATCAGGAAAGTGGTATGGAAGAAATAAATGGTAACATCAAAAGATATGTTGGCTACACTTATATTCTTAAACCAACAGGTAAGGGGGTTTTTACCATAGCAGCTACAACTGCAAAGGTGGATGGTAAAATACTCAAAAGCAACCCCGTAAGCATTAAGGTAACCAATGCAACCAATGGCAATTCATCCTCCAATAGCAGTCCTTTTAGTTCCAGATCATTATCGCCTTTTGATGAGCCTGCGCCTTCCACTAATTACAGTGATTTCATTTTAAAAAAAGGGGAGAATATACAGGATAAAATAAGCCGGAACATTTTTATAAAAGCAACTGCTAACAAAACTACCTGCTTTGTAGGCGAGCCGGTGGTAGTAAACTATAAGCTTTACACCCGTTTAAAATCTGAAAGCAATATTATCAAAAACCCATCATTTAGTCGCTTTTCGGTGATCGATCTTGTACAGCCAGCTGCTGGTAATTATAACATTGAAACCGTAAACGGCCGGGAGTACAATGTATATACTTTGCGCAAAGCCCAGCTGTATCCTTTGCAAAACGGGGTAGATACAATGGAATCAATGGCGATTGAAAATAATATCAATTTTATTAAAGAAGCCTATGTAAAAAACCACAGCAGGCCGGATGATTTTTTTGCTGATGCCCTATCCGATCCATTACCAGCAGATGCGATGCAGGTTGAAAAAGCAACTTTACGAAGTAAGCCGATAAGTATTCTGGTAAAGCCCTTGCCGGCAACAAATCAACCTGCTTCATTTAACGGGGCGGTTGGTAATTTCAACCTGCAAGCCAGGGTTGAAAAAAATAATTTCACTACGGATGAGTCGGGCAAATTGCAGCTCACCATTTCCGGTGAGGGAAATTTTACCCTGGTGAATGCACCTGAAATAAAATGGCCAGCAGGCATAGATGTTTTTGAGTCTTCGCTGCTGGATTCTCTTGACAGGCTAACAGTTCCTGTTAGTGGTAGCAAAACATTTATTTTTCCTTTTACAATCAGTAAGTCTGGCACCTATACGTTGCCATCAATTGAATTCAGTTTTTTTGATGCAGTTACGGCAACCTATAAAATTATACAGACACAGCCAATACTATTAACGGTAACGAACGGTACGGGTAAAAAATTAATTACTTCAGCCAATACATATAAGCCCAATACTAATGAACAATTTTTTGAAACCCTGTTTACAAACCGATGGATGATAATTGTGCCGGTGGCTTTATTTATAATTACCGGATTATTGGTATGGTTGTGGCTGGATAGAAAAAAGCAATCTCCGAAAACAAAAATTATTGTTGATGATGAAATAGTAGCTGCTACAGAACCAACCTATATTGAAGTAGCAGATCCGCTTTCAGTTTCTACAGAACTGATACAAAATCAGTCAATACCAGCCAAAGAGTTTTATGCTGCTCTTCACAAGGAACTGAGTGTATTTTTATCAAATGAACTACAACTGCAGCCCGAAACATTTAATAAAAAATCGATTGAAGAAAAAATGGATAAAGCTGGAAAACCGGTAAGCCTGGCGTTTGATATTAACCAGTTGTTGAGTGAAATTGAATTGCATTTATACACACCTTTTGATACTGAAATTAGCAGGCATGCCATTTACGAACAGGCATATAAAATAGTAAATTACTTTAAGAAATTAAGCTGATCAATTTTCGGTATACCTATATCCAATACCTCTTACAGAATGAAAATAAATGGGATTTCTGCTATCGGCTTCAAAGTATTTTCTAAAGTTTAAAATAAAGTTATCGATGGTACGGGTGGTTGGGTACACATTGTAACCCCAAACAGCTTGTAATATTTTTTCCCTGGTTACTACTTCGTTTTTATTTTCAATTAATAGCTTCAGCAGCATTATTTCTTTCTTGGTTAAGGTGATGGTTTCACCGTCTTTGGTAGTGCATTCCAATGCTTTAAAATCAATGGAATTTTTGCCAAATGTATAAATCTGTTCTACCGGTTTGCGAATAGAAAGCTGCTGACTTTTTTGAACCAGCTTTTGTACCCTTAGCAGTAATTCTTCCAGGTTAAATGGTTTGGTAAGATAATCATCTGCACCTTTTTTTAAACCCAGCACCCTGTCTGCACTGCTATTTTTAGCACTTAAAATTAAAATAGGAATTTCATTGCCCTGCAGCCTGATTGTTTCACATACTGTTATTCCATCAACCTCGGGCAGCATTACATCTAAAATGATCATATCAAAATGTTCCTTCTGCACTGCTTTTAATGCCTCGGCACCATCAAACACACCAGTTACATCATATTGCTCCAGCTCAAGATTTAGCTTAAGTGCTTCGTGCAGGTTCTCCTCATCTTCTACCAATAAAATCGAAATATTTTTTGCTGCCATATGGTGGGTGGTGATTGGTGATTGGTGAATTGTCAATGGTCAATGGTGAATAGTCAATGGTGAATTGTGAATCAATGTCAAAAAATTTTGGCTTAACTGTTTGTTGAATCAGCAGCCTTTACTGTTTAAAGTTAATTGTAAAAATACTACCAGCCGGCGTATTATCTGTTACAAATATGTTGGCCTTGTGTTGCTGTACAATTTTTTTGGTGAGGTATAAGCCAAGGCCGGTGCCCTTTGCTTCTTTTGTAGCTGTATTACCAACCCTGTAAAATTTATCAAAAACCTTTTTCTTATCCTCATTGGCTATACCCTTGCCTTCATCTTTTATTTGGAATGTAATAGCAGTTTCGCCCCTAAAAAGCAGGATGGTAATGGGTAAATTCTTAGCTGTGTATTTTGTAGCATTATCAATCAAATTATTGATTGCCATTTGTAGTAGCAACAAGTCACCCAGAATATTCAGTCCGGGTTCTATCGCAGTTGTATATTGTCTTTGCGGAAATCTTGTCTGAAATTCACTAACACAATCATTTATAAGTGCAGATAAATTAACCTGCTCTTTAATAATCTTATATCCACCCTCTTCAATTTGAGAATACAGCAGCATATTATTGCACAAAGCATTCAGCCTGTTTGATTCTTGAATGGTATTCTGTATGAGTCTCTGTTGCTGGCTTTCTTCAAGTTTTCTTTTTTGGAGGGTTTCTAAATTTAGCTTGGTTACAGCAATAGGTGTTTTTAATTCGTGGGTAATGGCCATCATAAAATGTTGCTGCTGCCGGCTTATTTTAAACTGCCCTTTTACAATCCGGTAAATATAAACAGCACCGGTAATAATCAGCAAAAAAAATACAGCTCCCTCTCCAATGTATTGCGCTGTCTTTCGGTTTTGTACATCAGTTATTTTATCCAGAGCAGACTGGTAGCCGGAGTTGTTTGAATTAAGTTCACTGATTTTATATGCTGCCATCTGGTGATTTTGATTGTTCAAGGCAATAAACCACCATACCAACGCAGCTAAGATATAGGCCAGCAATATCCAATAAACCAGAAAAATATACCGGAGCCTCCGGGATTTATTATTTGAAAAAGGCATGATATAATTAGCTATTAAGAATGTAAAGATGAGTAAAAAAAATTTCCTGATTGTGTTGTTACAACAGCAGGTAGTTATAGAGATGAAAGCTTTTCTTCTGCTTATAACATAGCTACAGTAAAAATGTTAGTTGTGGAAGTAAATAGATAGAAAACCTAATAAGGTAAACAAAGGTACTGATGGTGAAAGCAGGCGTAATATGTAATATTTGTTAGGAGTAAATTAATAGTTTGCAATTTTGGTGCAACAACTAAACTACTAAACCCACTAAACCAAGCTGCTGTAAAATTAGTGGTGCTTGCTACATACTAAACGATTAAGAGTAGTGGTTGTTAAACTAATTATTACACCCATTTGTTTTTATGAGCAAGCGAAATTACCTGTGCTTTAGAAGTTACGTGGAGTTTGGTATAGATGTTGGCAATGTGCTTTCGAACGGTAAGTACGCTTAGGTTAAGTTCCGTTGCAATTCGTTTGGCATCCCTGCCATTAATAAGGTGTTGTAAAATTTCATGTTCTCTTTCTGTAATTATTTTAGGCACTGTGGAGGTGGTGGAAACTTCCGTTTCGTGGATGGACCGGCTTAGTAAATGCATTGTTTTTCTTGCTATGGCAGGGCTCATGGGCGCACCACCAAATTCAAGCACATTAATGATCGCATCATTTATAACAGCAGCTGTTTCATGTTTTAATAAATATCCAGAAGCACCCGCTTTGATTGCCTCGAATATTTTATCATCATCATCAAAAACGGTGAGAACAATAAAATGTATTTGAGGATACATTGATTTAGCAATTTGTATGGTTTCAATACCATCCATTTCGGGCATTTCCAAATCCATAAAAATTACCTGTGGTATTAGTTGCAGCGGCAGCCCTTTCAATTCCTCAAGACAGTGATGACCATTTTCGGCAGTAAAAATGAGGTTAAGTTCCGGGTACATTTTTATCTTTTGAATAAAAGTATTCCGGTTTATAAAATTGTCTTCCGTGAGTGCTATATTAACAGCCATAAAGTAAAATTAAACCTGTATCCAGCTTAGTGCAATAATCAATTTGTAGTAGATGAAATTGCAACGGTTGTTCCACCCTTTTCGTTGCGTAGCCAGGTAATAGAAAACCCTGCTTCCTTCGATCTGCCAAGCATGTTGGGTATACCATTACCTCCTGGTTTACGCTGCCCGTTATTTTTTATTCCGTTTCCATCATCCTCAATAAAAACTTTCCAATTGTTTCCTCCTGTAAACAATACTTCTATATGGGTGCAGCCGCTATGCCGCAGTGCATTAATAAGTGCTTCCTGTATTACCTGAAACAGATGAAAAGCCCGGGCAGGATGCAACTGTGGATCAGCTTCAAGATTTTCCACCACATCCATATTGATAGTCAGGTAGCTTGGCTGAATTTTTTGAATAACAAGCTTAATCCGGTCGCTTACGGCTGTAAGTGATAAAGCCGTGCGCTTTAATGCCCAGATGGTATCTCCTAATTGTGAAATGATAGATTGTGAATTGCTATTGAGTTCTTTTAGTGCATTAATGGATGTTGGGTTAAAATGCTCCTCTGCAGAAATAGTGTCCAGGTTGGCAGCAATAGAAGCCGCATAAACACCCAGGTTATCGTGCAGGTCGGTTGCAATCCGCCGGCGTTCATTTTCCTCTGCCCCTTTTATTGAAAGCTGTGCTAATAATTTTTCTTCAGCAACTGCAATTCCCATTTTTATCGTTTGCTTTCTTCTGTAATTTTTAAAGATGAAATAAGCAAAAATCACCAGGAAGGCAGCCGACAGCAGTAAACCATTGAGCCAGTAATTTTTTGTAATAATTGCAAGTTTTTGCTGAATAATGGTATTCTCTTTTTTTTGAAGTTCGAATTTGGTTTGCATTTCTGCCAATGCACGTGCAGTGTTTTTTTCATATACTGCATCTTTTAGTGCGATAATATTTTGCAGCACTTCTGCATAGGCTGTGGTATTGCCCATTGCTTTATAATTATCTGCCAGACTATTGTACAGAAAGAAAAGCTTGGTATCCAGGTTATACTTTTTTGCTATCGCAATACCTTCCTTACAAATTGCAATGCCCTTTTCTGGTTGCCCGTAGTGAGCATAGTAATAGCCCAGTTGAGACATATCAGAAGCGATATAAAAAGGATCGCCAATTAATTTTCTTATTTCAACTACTTCTTTTAAAACGGGTTCAGATAATTTAGCTTGTCCGGAACTCACATACAGTTGCGATTCTATTGCAAGTGAATTTGACAAAGCAAATAAATTTTCATGCAATCGGGAATAGCTAATCCCTTTTTTGATATAATAAAATGCTGAATCTACCTTGTTAAGCATGTTATAATTGGTTGCAAGATTGGCAAACAGAATGGCATATTTTTCAAGTAGCAAGGTGTCAGTCGTTGTTCGCAATGCTTTTAAATGCCAGCTTAAAGCTTTTGCCGGCTGCCCCATTTCCAGGTAGGCCCAGCCTATCAATGTTTTACCCCTTAACTGCAATAAAACATCATTGTTTTTTTCAGCCAGGCTAATTATTTCGTACCCCATTTCAATTGCCTCTTTGTACTGGTTCTTTCTTACATAACACCTGCCTTTTTGGTTGTTGATATTGCAAATTAATATAGGATCTGTTATGTTGTTTTGTAACGCCGCTAAACATTTATTAGCCAGGTTCAGTGATGAATCTATCAAACCCTTATTGGTAAGTGCAAATGATTTGTAATACATGGCCTTAACTTCAGAAAGTTTGTCATTCATCTGCAAGGCGATATCTCCTGCTCTTTCTGCATAAGCCATTAAGGTATCCGGATGCAGCGAATATCCCTGATCGCACAATAAAAGAATTGCCTGCAATTTTATTGCAGGATCCTTTGCTGCTGTAATTGCCTGCCTGGAGCGTTCAATAATTTTTGTTTGCGCAGCGCATGTAAACACTGTTAATAAAAACAGGGGTAGTAACAATATGGGTTGTATGCGATTCATTTATTTTTTTAATTACTGCTTGCAACTACAATTATACAATATATTTATGGCTCAATTAATTCACTACTACAAATTAGGTATAGTTAAAAAGGCTTGAGTATCTAAACTTTATACTATATTCTAAAGACTTATCTGCTATCCTGTAAATGTAAAAATCTTTCTCTGTGGTTGTTTTAACTAGTTAAATGCAAACGGATTATTTTTTGAAAAGAAAAACCAGTTGCAAAAAAAAATTGTATGAAAATGTTGGTACACTTTGCAGACAATTGCAAAAAGAATAAGCGACTATTTTTTGTAGCATTGTCTTTTCTAAGCATTGGTATTTGCAATGCACAAGCACCAGCAAATGATAACTGTGCTGGTGCCATTAATATTCCCATACCCAATGGTAATTTTGGGTTAGGTAATTTTACTTCTTCTCAAACCGTGCTTACCAATGCCACTGTGCAATCGGGCGAAACTTTTGCCCCTGCAGTATTTGTGGCAGCGCTTGATAAAAAATCTGTGTGGTATAAATTCAGTATCCCCACCATCAGGGCGGTGAGGGTAACGCTTACGCAGCCTGGTACCACCATTACAGCCGGAGACGCCGGCTTTGCTGTTTACCAAACAAATTCCTGCTTACCGGCCAATGCAGACATAAGCACCAAACTTACACCAATTGTTACGTTCGGTAATACCTATCATCCCTGTGTGCCAAGCGGAGATTATTTAATACAAGTATCTGCTAACCTAAATGCCAATGGGCCCATAACCATTCAGTTAGAAATCTCAGACCAAACCGGTGCTGCCTACGATCATCCCAACCAGGCTTATGCTTTTGGTACAGTTGGTTATTATGCCCATAAAATTGACTTTAATACAGAATGCCAGTCTATTGAAGATGCCTCAGAAATCTGTAGCGCTTTTAGTAATCCGTTAGACTATAATAAAACAGCCTGGCTTACCTTTAAAACACCCAGTTACTTCGATTATATTGTTTTACAATTATCAGGAACTGGTGCAGTGACTTCCTATTTTCCTTCCAATAACAACTTAGCAACTTTACGAACGTTTGCCTATACGCTATATAAAGGCAATGCCGTTACCACCCCAATTTCATCGCTGGTTACAATAAAAGCCTGCGACTCCCTGCAAACCAATGGTTACTACTCAGACTACCGTGTTTTTAAATGTAGCGATTTAGATACCGGCACTACTTATAGCATTCAGTTTTTTATAAAAAAAGATTTTTCAGATGATGTGCGGTGGAGTATTTTAGTAGGAGGCCAGGGGCCTACAAAAGCACCCAAGCCAATACTATCGGGGGTTCCTGCACCCAATGCCATAGGAATATTACCAGTATCACCAGCAGGTACGCTCACTATAGTAGATGATGTGTGGGGCTGTAATAGCAGGCACAACAACAGTGTGTGCAATCCATCCCTACCCGATACAGGTATTATGTACAATGGCGGTAAATATAATTTAAGCAGCTTTTCTACTTTTACTTTAAATAGTACCTGCGGTATTTATTTTGATGCTTATGTTACGCAATGTGGGCCTCAGCCTTTAGTGAGGGTATTTAAACAGGGACTTACCAATAGCTGTAGCGGATTAGATACTGCAAATATCATCGGCACATTTAGCCGCATTGGATTTATTGATTGCCTGGAGCCTGGCAACTACACCGTACAAGTAAGTGGACAAGATCCAACAGTGTATTATGGTCAATTTAATTACAGTAGTGCCGCTTACAATTATGAACAATGCCTCAGTAATAACCTGGGTACAAGTTTTCGGCTTAACATGACGGCATATTACAGAACTGCTTCAAATAAATATTCTTTAAGTAATACCGGAAAATTTGATAGTATTAACCGGGTAGGCAGTGTAATGCAGCCGCTTGCAGACCGTGTTGCTTATTCCTCAATATCTGACACAATTGGTTGTAAGCCTACAGTACAGCCGATAGATACTACCTGTAGCCCGGTAAATGATAAGGTAATTTATCGCCAGTTTGTATTGAATGATAGTGGGATAGTTGACTTTAGTAACCTTACCTATTCCGCCTATTCACCCATGCGCTACCGCTTATATCAAGGCGATGCCAATGCATTGGCTACTGCTCAAAATGTGTTTGCTTTTCCGAATAAAATTACCGGGTTAAAACCCATTACAGAATGTTTTGATTTTAATACGAATTGTACCAATAGAACTGCCTGCGTAGTGCCAGGTACTTATACATTTACCACTATGGCAGGTAATGCAGACGTGGGCAGGGCAGATAAGCCAGTGTTTACTTTTGTAAGAACGAGGACAAAACATGCCACCCCTTTTGCAGCCCAGAATTTAGGTAGTCTTTGGGATACATTGGGTGTAGGTGGAGGTAGCATTACTACCGATGTGGATGAATGGGGTTGTGATGACAATGCCGTTGCCATTAATGGAACTCAACCTTGTATAGTAGGAGGTAATCCGGCTACCAAGGCCATTTACCGGCAATTTTATTTAAATAAAACCAGCCTGGTAAGAATAGAAAATATTTACTATTATTATTGCTACGCAAGAGCTTATGGCAGAAAAAAATTATTTTATGGCAAGGCCACTGATGGCTTTACAGGCTTATCGGCTGTTGGAGGCCAGTGGACTGATTTTGATAATGCAGGTGCTACCGCTGGATGCGATTTGTTGCCACCCGGCTGGTACACGGTAGTTTCCTACAATCAGGGCCCCAGCTATGATAGTACTTTTAGGAGTCTTAATTTGGAAGGCAGGTACAATAGTGCTGTTGGGTACAATGATGAGTTCAAAATTTCAGTCACTCCTTCTTGCCCCGAACCTGTATACAACAGGCCTTACAAAGCATCTGTTGCTGCAGGCAATACACCGCATTCAATTTTATTGGTAAACAGAGTAAACAGCACCCCCGCTTATCCAAGAACAGACACTACCTATATTTTGCCTAAAGAAAATTTTAATTGTACGCTTGATACTCCTTTTGCAAATCACCCCATTAAAACTTGTGAGCCTACAGCTAACCGGGTAGCCTATTATGTATTTAAAACCACCCAGGAATGTTTCTTACAAATTAATACCGCTGGATATTTTGCAACAGTGTACAATAAAGATGTAAGGGTGGATTCTTTACAATTTGCAACACTTAATCCTATTCAAACTTGCAACAATACGGCGGGTTATATTCAGTTTTGTTACTTTCAGCCGGGTACTTACACGTTGGTGATTTTTGCAAAAGATGCCAATGTATGCCAATCTGTAACCCCATCAATTTATATAGATGTAACCAATAAATTTTCCCGGTTTGATTACGCAAAAAATGCGTACGATTTTGGCATAGTGCCCCCAGACTCTGTTTGGCATTATGGTAAAGTAGGAGATATAAATCCTTTGAATAGCGGAAGAGCGCCGAGCAATGATATATTTTATTGTACTACAGGCGCCGCTTCTACAGACCCTACAGAGCCGGTGTGTTATACTTCCATCAATCCAAATGTATATAATAGTGGACCTAATAAGCCTTTGTATGACTCTGCTTTTAACGCTAATATTTATGGTTCTACCAGAAGGAATATCTGGTACACTTTCGTTATAGATAAGCCAGGGTATATAAGTGTGAAAGTAGAAAGTAAAACACCGGCAAGAGAGTACCAGCAAAAGTTTACAGTTTATCAAAGTAATGTAGATGGTACTTTACCTTTTAGTACTGTAGCGAGCAGCGGAGAAATTGATTCAACAATTGCACAGGGCTTAAGGCCTATTGTTACCAATTTACAAAACTATTATTACTGTGCCAACCTTTATAATTCAGTACAGTTCTACAGAGATCCCTGCACCTCTATACCCACCCGGTATTATATACTGGTAGAAAATGTAAATGCTGAACCTTATGAACCGGGGGGTACATTACCGAATACACTAACGGAAGTTTCAATTTTAATAGATTCTATTAATCTGATTGCTCCCAAACATGATCACTATTCATTAGCCGGGGATATAGGTACTGTTGGTGTTGGAACATTTACAGGTGATGTAGATAATTTTTCCTGCGCTACAAAAGATCCAACAGATCCAATTTATTATTATGGTAATTCTGGTCAATGTCAAAAAACCTTGTGGTATAAATTTACTTCTACCATCACAGGCAATGTACGCTACAGGGCAAAAATTGATGGCGCATATAAGTACGATTATTACAACATACAATTATTCAAACCAATTATCCCCGGTGACTCCAGCAGCAATGGATTACAGATACAAGGCTATGCTGGCTACTACGATAATAATACGGGTGCTACCTGGGCTGAATGTTGCGTAGCGCCTGGTACTTATTATTTACTGCTGACTGGTTGTGCCCAGGTAAATGAATATGAATTTCCGGAAATACAATTAGTAGAAGCAGTAGGTGATTTTTGCAGCAGAGCTATACCTGCGGTGCTAAATGGAACTGGCGCTGTTACAGCATCGGTGTTGGTAAATTGCCATACCATTGGCACAGACTATGGAGAATTTGGACCGGAACTTACCTGTCCGCAGGGAGCAAAAACAACTGACTATAAAAGCAGCTGGTTCCGCATGGATATTGGGGGTACAGATACATTAGACGTTACCACCTATTTAGTTGAAAACACCAATGCCGCTTCCAGCGATATTAAATACAGGCTAATGACAGGCAACTGCGGTGCCATGCAGGAGCAGAGTTGTGTGCAGGATGCACTCACACAAAATACCTATCAATGCCTTGCTCCGGGGCAAAGTTATTTTGTGCAGGTATTTACACCCATCACAAAATTCAACCAGGCAGTAACTGGTACCATTGATTTAAAATTATCGGCCATTAAACATGCGGATACCTGTGCACCTTTAGCCAATTGCCTTGCCAATGCAAACTTTACATCTTTGTTCAATTGTACTACTGACGATTCTGTAAAATTTGTAAACTTCTCCACCTACGGTACCAGCATTAGTTATAAATGGAATTTTGGATACAACGGACAAACCTCCAATGCAGTATCGCCCTCTTTCTTTTATCCGGCACTGCCCAACGATGTTACTTACACAGTAAAACTTGTGGTAGAAAATACCAGTTGTAATAAAAAAGATTCATCCATAAAAACAGTAACGGTTCCCGGCCGGCCCTACATTAATTTTGGCAATGACATTGACCGGTGCGATGGCTCACCCATTACCTTGAAAGCCACCTCACACACAGGCGCAACTTATTTATGGCAAGATGGGAGTTCAGCAGATACATTGAATATAACAACCCCTGGTAACAACGATTATTGGGTAAAAATAAATTATAACAACTGCAGTAGCATTGATACTGTAAAAGTGGTAATTAGTCCAATTGCTGCAAAGCCATTACAGCAAATTATTTTGTGTACCGATTCTGTTTCAATCAATGCCAGCAGGGGTCAGGGTGAAAGCTATAACTGGAATACCGGTGCAGTAATAGCGGCTATTTTTGCAAGTAAGCCCGGTGTATATTGGGTAGATATAAAATATTTCACCTGTACCTACAGAGATTCTTTTGTTGTAAATAATGTAGCTACAGCAAGGCCATTGGGTAATGATACCAATGCCTGTTTAAGCAACGACGGTTATGTGCTGAATGCCCGTACCGCAGGTGCTGTATCCTACACCTGGCAGGATGGAAGTACAGCTGATACTTTTAAAGTAGCCAATCCGGGGCAATATACAGTGAGCATCAATTTTGGTAATTGCCTGGTAAAAGACACGGTTAATGTCACTGGTTTTCCTGCACCGATAAATAGTAGCATTGATACAAGTATTTGCTTCGGCTCATCATTTACGTTACCATGGGGTAGGGTAGTAAATACTGCAGGGGTTTACAGGGATACGGTTCACTTTGCTGCAGGCTGCGATAGCCTGGTTACAAAAGTAACCCTTACTACATTTGCCAAACCCAATATTGGAAGCGATACAACCGTGTGTCTGGTAACTGCCTATCCATTGAACGCCACTACAACCGGAGCAGTTTCTTATACCTGGCAAGATGGAAGTACAGCAGCAACCTTCAATGCCCTTTCGCCCGGATTGTATTGGGTAAGTGTAAATTTTGGGACTTGCAGCAGCAGAGATTCCATTAATATTATTGGTTCGCCTGCACCTGTTCTCAACAATATAGATACCAGTATTTGCCTGGGCAATACACTCACTTTGCCGTGGGGAAAGTTAGTAAATAGCAGCGGTATTTATACAGACACCATTCGTACTTATAGTGGCTGCGACAGCATCATCAAGAAAGTTACGCTTACTGTACAACCCAAGCCAGCATTGGGTATGGATACAACTGTAAGTATTTGTGGCAGTAACAATTTTAATCTTACTACAGCTTATTTTACTACAGGGCTTACTACTAGTTGGACACTGGCTACGATAACTGTGGCGAATCCTGTTGCTATCAGTGCTCCTGGCATTTACCAATTAATTGCGGCAAACAGCAATGGCTGCACAGATACTACACTACTAACACTCTCCATTAGCCCAAAACCGAATATTGGTAATGATACTGCTGTCAGCATTTGCCAGGGTAATACTTATAACCTCACTTCGTTGTATAGTACCACAGGTTTAACAACCAATTGGACGAAGAACGGTATTGCAGTTACCACTCCATCGACAGTAAATATTGCCGGCACTTACCAACTAATTGCGGCAAATAATTTTGGCTGTGCCGATACTGCATTGGTTGATCTTTCCAGCAGTGCAAAACCAAATTTGGGTAATGATAGCAGTATTAATATTTGCAGCGGAACTACTGTAAATCTTACCACTATTTACAGCACAACGAGCCTTACACCCGTTTGGAAGTACAACAATACAATAGTTGCGAATCCATCATCAGTAACTGCCAACGGTATCTATCAATTAATTGCCACAGCGGCTACAAGCTGTGCTGACACAGCATTGGTAACGATTGCTTACAATGCAAAACCAATTTTAGGGAATGATACTGCCATCAATATTTGCAGCGGAACTTCATTCAATTTAACTACAGTTTACAACACTGCCAGCCTCAGCAGTAACTGGACGTTAAACAGTGTGGCTGTTGCAAATCCGTCCGCAATTTCAGCAATCGGCAATTATCAAATTATTACTACTAACAGCTTTACTTGTGCAGATACAGCGATTGTAATTATTGCATTTAATACAAACCCAAACTTGGGTAATGATACTGCATTGAGTATTTGTCAGGGCAATGTGTACAACCTTTCAACGCTGTATAATACCACTGGCTTGGTGAGCAACTGGACGAAGGCAGGGATTGCTGTAACCACGCCTTCAGCAGTAAATATTGCAGGGGTTTATCAATTAATTGCCAGCAATGCAGTTGGTTGCAAAGACACTGCATTGGTAACACTCAGCATCAACACAAAACCATTTATTGGTAACGATACCAGCCTCACTATTTGTGAAGGTGAAACAGCTAATCTTACGCCACTATATAACACGGCCGGTCTTACCAGTGGCTGGACAAAAAACAATATGGCTATTCCAAATCCTGCATCGGAGAGCATTGCAGGGCAATATGTATTAATTGCTGCTAGTGCGCAAGGCTGCAGCGACACAGCCATTGCTACTTTAATTGTTAATCCAAAACCTGCATTGGGCAATGATAAAGATGCTACTATCTGTGAGGGCAATACTTACAATCTTACCACTGCTTTTGCCACCGGCAGCAATGCCAATCAGTGGACAAAAAATGCTGTTATTGTTTCAAGTCCGGCAGTAGTAAATGTTCCAGGAGTGTACCAATTATTTTCTACCAATAGTTTTGGCTGTGCCGATACTGCGTTGGTTACATTGGCAATTGTTAGCAATCCTGTATTAATTACCAATAATCCACCGACGGTATGTTCACCACAAACGGTGGATCTTACAGCCCCAGCTATTACTGCCGGTTCTACATCGGGCCTGGCATTTTCTTACTGGAAAGATACTGCTGCTACCACATTGTATGCCAATGCAACTGCCGCAATCGGCGGGCAATATTTTATTAAAGCAACTAATACTACAGGTTGTTTTGCTATTAAACCAGTAAGTGTTTTATACTATCCATTGCCATTGGTAAATGCCGGCGCAGACATTGCTATTTGCGATAAAGATTCTACCAGCCTTTCTGCAACCGTTACCAACAGCACAGCACCTGTTACTTATCAATGGGAGCCTGTTAGCACAGGTGGTATTAATACCCCAACTGCATCAACCACCATTGTGAAACCAGCTGCTACACTGCAATACATTGTAACTGTAAAAGATGGGTATGGCTGTAATTATTTGGTAAGCGATAGCGTACTTGTAACTGTGCAGCCTCCGGTAGTTGCTTTTGCCGGTAACGATACCAACGCCGTAAGAGGACTTCCGCATCAATTGATGGCAACCGGAGGCGTAAACTATACATGGACGCCTGGTAGCTTCTTAGACAATCGCTACAGTCAAAATCCATTAGCTACTTTATTTACTGAAAGTATGAAATATGCAGTAGCCGTAAAAGATGCCGCAGGCTGTATTGGCTACGATACCGTATTGATAAGCGTTTACGACGATATCAGGTATTATGTGCCCAATGCTTTTTCGCCAAATGGGGATGGTATCAATGATTTGTTCAGACCCATTCCTGTAGGGGTTGTTTCCACCGAATTCTTCAGGATTTTTAATCGCTATGGAGAGCTGGTTTTTGAAACCAATCAATGGATGAAGGGCTGGGATGGAAAATATAAAGCTGTGCCACAAGCTATAGGAAATTATATATGGGTTATTAAAGGTATAGGCAGAAATGGAAAGGTTATTGAGATGAAGGGCAATGTATTATTGGTAAAATGATGAATTGAAATAAGAAAAAAAATCAAGGTTATTCGATAATGCCTGAACCAAAATAAATATTGTTTATTTTTAGATTGATAAGCAGTGATCGGTTAGCCCGGTTACTGAGCTGGAACCAAAAACTTTATTACGTATGAGAAAGATAATGTTGATACTCTTATTAATTAGTTGCGTGCAAATAAGTAATGCACAGTTTACTAATGAATTTACAACCTACAATTCCGGCAATACGCCTACGTTTTCGGGTAATAATTTCAAGTGTGTCTGGATTGGTAAAGGCGGAGTTATCTGGGCTGGTACGCAATACCAGGGACTATACAGGTTCGATCGGCAAACGGAACAATGGAGTAAATCTGGTCAGCTAACCAATGTATTTATCAATCAAATACAAAGTGATAAAGATGGGGGCATATGGGTTGCACAGTCGGGTACATCCGGACAAACTAATGGTGCTTCAAATCTTACCGGAGGTATCAATTATTTTCCAGAACCATCTGACCTAAACTCGGCCTTTTACAACGAGAGCTACTATCTGCCTTCCAGAAACGTGAGATCGATCTATTTTGATACCGTAAACATTCCAAGCGACCCCGGCACCAAAAAGGTATGGAGTGCCCAGGCTACGTTTTTCTCGTCGGGCAATACCAAAGCAGGTGGTATAGTTAATTCGTTTCAAACTGGTTTTTTTTCCAGCAGCTTTACAAAGATTATAAAAGGCTTACAGGTCTATCCAAATACAAATACAGTAAGTAGTGGTACACCGTCCTGCTATACGGTTGCTGGAAACAAAGAGGAAGTGCTGGTGGGGGTAGAGTCCAATTATCTTATTGCGGCTGGAAGCACTTCGCAAATACTTAGATATGATGCATTGACAGGTGCATTTTTAGGAGGGTTTGATTCAAATGGGGAATTTGATAATACAAGGGTATATTACAATACCGGTCCATTTAAATACACCAATACTAAAACCGATGGTACCAGCTCTGCCGGTGTGCTTCCGGTAGGGTTTAGAACTACGGCAATGTATGTCGACAAAGAGAACAGGGTATGGATTGGTTTAAGAAACGGAGGTGTAGTAGTGAAGATGGGTAATATGTGGAAGTCTGTAAATATGCCTACAATTTTCCCATCTGGCATGCTTGTAAATTTCAATGCTATTAGTGCAGATGAATATGGCTACGTTTATATTGGCACAAACAATGGATTAGTGGTATTTAACAATGGTGGCGATGTTACAGACATAAACAATTATACCAGAATTACTACTACCGATGGACTGGGTAATCCAACGGGCCTCGCCTCTAACAATATTACTGGCGCTGTATATGACTACGGTAGTGGTAGAATGATTTTAACCTCTGATGCAGGAGTTATTTTCTTGAAGTATAAGTATAAGGTAGATGTACAAATGCTTTGGGACTATAGCTGTCCTGACAGAAATGGCAGGCCAATAGGTACTGTTGCTGATGGCGTGGCAAGAATTTATTTAAAAATTAAAAAGGCAGATATAACAAGACCAGATATAAAGTCGGTAGAGGTAAGCTTAAAAGATTATTCAGCAGCAGAAGCAAACATAAGAGGTAAGCTAAAAAAAGCTACAATAATTGATAAGTATAGTGAAGAGGCTTCCCCATCACCGATAGGTACGGGCACACAAACATTAGTTACGATTGCCAATACAGACCAGCGGCCAGGCGCTGCTGGTGATTTTTGGTTTTGGTATGTAGCTCCGGATGATTTTTGTAATGATCCTACTAGTAACGAAGCCATGATAAGCAAGCGATATGATATATTGAAAGTAAAAGTTACTTACGTTGATAATAGTGAGGATATAGTAGATTTTAAAGTAGCCATCGTGCGCCCACCAACACTTTTTGTCCATGGTTTGGCCAGCGATCCTTCTACCTTTGACCATCTTAATTATAATTATTTTGGCGTTGAAATCCCATTCGTAAAAGGCAATTTGTTTACGCATAAACATGCGCTGAATATGGATCCAGGTGGTTTGTTTAAGAAAAATGGCAACCAGTTATTAGCAGGTGATATTGAAGGATATGGAGGTTTTGGACGATTGAATACACTTCAGGGAAACATTGATGCCATCAGGGATATGAAGTTTGCTTGTAACCAGGTAGATTATGTATGCCATAGCATGGGGGGCATTATGATAAGAACTGCCATTGGTTACAATGCAGAAAAATTTTATACAGGAATTAATAGTATTTACAAATACAAAAATTATCAAAAAGGGTTTACTCATAAAATAATTACGATCAATACTCCACACAATTCATCGCCTGTGGCCGATTTGGTTGATCAATTTATTCCTTTAGTAAACAGCAGCTCCGCTCTTAACGCTCTCAACGTAGGTTTTTATGCAGAAAAAATTAATGGTTTTGTTCAACCGGTAGGAGAACCAACTATATATACAAATCATGTTACCGGAACAACTTACCCATACTTCAATTCTTTCAGAGCTTCGGATGCAGTCCATAATTTGCAGGTAACCGATGCCAGAGGTGGCCTGAATATGCTGGAGACTAAAGCAAAATTTCACATGATTGTTGGCGACCTCGATTGGCTAGATCATATTTATGTTCCACCTTCAACTACCAGTGGTTACGAAACTGTAGACAATGCATTTATTGGAGCGCTTGGGAAAATCTGTACCTGGATAATTGAAGCAATCTATGAAAACTTGAGTGACCCTTCAGCATTCGATCAAACAAATCTTCAAAGTAATAAGGTTTTTTTTAAGGACCTTTTGGCAAAAGAATATGACTATAAGGTTGGCGGATTGTTAAACTGGGCAAGCGCAAGAAAAGACTATCCAGGTTATTTGGCAGATGGTGATCTTGTTGTTCCGTTGATGAGTCAAACTGCCCGGCAGCCCGTGAATTCTCCATTTGTTACATTATTTAAAAATACAGATGGTGATGGAGCTACCTTCCCGGGTATCAATGCTTGTCATGTTTATGTGTTGGCTCGAAATGATGTTGGTAACACAGTTTTTGATTTATTAAATACACGATTAACCAGTAATCTTTTTGGTGATGTGATACCAGCAGATACTTATAAGGAGCCACCTTTATTACTAAAACCTGCAAACATGCCAGGGGTAAATAACAGGCCTGCAGCATCCCCTGTAATCAGAACATTTTACGATACTACTAAAGTACGAATTGATGCCCCTGTAGTTGGTGTCACTTTATTGGCAGACAGCACATTTAATATTAAATTCAGGATTAAGGATACAACAAGGCTGGCTTATATATCAGTTGGGTTTCAAACAGGTGATTCTACCCGGGTAAACAAAATACTTGCCCAGCAAACCATCAGTTTTAAAGTAGATCCGGCTTATATAGCAGATAATAAAATTTGGGTATCGGCTGTTTATGATAACATAAATAATAATGGGGTAGACTATTATATTGATACACTTTCAGTAGCTGTCAATAACCTTGCTCCGCTGCAAGGTTTCAGGGTTAAGCAATATGTGGAGCAGATACAAGTTGGTGAACCTTTTTATCCTGAGTTTTCCTTAATGTATAACAATGTTTGGATTAGGATACCCAATAATGATCCATACATATTTGTTAATATTGATTCGGTTAATATAGTTGGCTACGATACCGTTTTGAAATCATTTAATGCAATTAAAGAGGCTAGTGCTACTGGCAACTTTACCTATAAAGGCTTTTCAGATTCTATCTTATTTAAAACGTACTTACCTTACAATTTGATCTGTATCAATCGAAGCATTGCAAGCGGCAGTTTTAAAGACCCAACAATATGGAGTAAGGGTGTGGTGCCTGGTATTTGCGATTCTGTAGTTATTGGAAGTGGGCATATTGTTACTGTAGACACATCTTTACTTATCAGAGCTCTTCGTGTTAATAGCGGCGGCACCTTCACTATGAACCGTGCTATAGACACTATACAGATTGGTGAGCCAGGTCAAAGATCTGCCCTGGCAGATATTTTCGGCATATTGAATATTAGTAACGGGGGCATTAATTTAAATGGGAAAATAAGAATGAATAGTAGCAGCACCTTCAACATGAGTGGCGGCAAGCTAACTTTAGACGGAAATAAAGGTATCAGGGAATTGAGTATTGATGATGGGCAGCCGTTGTTTGAAGCTGCACCTGGAATGACCGGTTTTAATTTTACAAATGGGGTGTTGCAAATTAATAATCCTCCGTTTGGCGCAGCTAGTGAGGCCATCAGTTGTGCTTATGATTTCGGCAACAACAGCACGTTGGTACTCGGCATTAGCACATCAACCATTGCCAGTAAAAATGTAAATGGCTTTGGTGGACTTTCGTTCCCTAATAAAATTGGCAAACTTATTATCAACACAGGTACAAAAAATGGCAACAGGCAGTTTATAAATAAAAAAGCATTGACAGTAAAAGGGAGTGCAGAAGTAAGAACAGGAAGCGCAATTATTTTACAAGCTCCATTAAATGTAACCCAATAATAATGCGGTGAAATATTTTTTAAATAGTTGCTTTTTAGCAATTATGCTTCTGGATGCAAGGCTGTTGATTTAGAAATTGAAAAAATAATGAATGAAAGAAAAACTCACTTTTATTATTTTCCTAATTTTTTTTGCAGGGTATTCTTATGCACAGTCTGCAGATTTCAGGATTTTTAATACAGGAAACACAGCTGTTTTTTCCGGCAATAATTTCAGGGCTATCGCCATTGGAAAAGATGGCGATATTTGGGCAGGAACACAATACCAGGGCCTATATAAATACAACCACTTAATTTATGCATGGGAAAAAAGCACCGACCTTACCAATGTATTTATAAATGATATAAAGGCAGATAAAAATGGCGGCATCTGGGTGGCACAATCAGGTATATCGGGCCAAACAGGTGGGGGTTCAAATATTGCAGGAGGCATAAATTATTTTCCGGATGCATTTTTTAGCCCCAACAACTTTTATACTTTTAATACAGGTGGTGGATTAACATCAAGGAATGTACGTTCCATATGGGTAGACGTAAACCGGGTAAATGTAGTAGCCACTTTGCCAAGGATTTGGGCGGCACAAGCTACGTTTATCAGTTCCGGCAATACCTTGGCAGGTGGCATTTCTGGCGGGCTTAATTCAACTCAAAATTATTTTACAAAAGTTACCAATGGCCTGCAGGTATTTCCTAACGTAAACCAGTTTGCAGCAGGCACACCGAGTGCAGATGCCATTGGTGGCAACAAGGATGAAGTATGGGTTGCAGTAAGGCAAAATTTTGCACGTAGCCAGCTACTGCGTTATCAGCCACTCAATATAAAAGGTACCTTTCTGGGTGCTTATGATAATACCAACACGCCAGCTCTTCCTTCCGGCTTTAGGGTAAATGCTATTTACTTTGATAGTGAAGGAAGGCAATGGATTGGGCTTAACAGCGGAGGACTTGTGGTAAAAAACGGTGCCGTGTGGAAAACGGTTAACATGCCCAACCTGCTTCCTGCAGGCACTGCCATCAATGCAAATGCCATCACGGGAGATGATGACGGCAATATTTATATCGGCACCACTAATGGCCTGCTGGTATATGAAGGTGGATCTGTGGATGTATCCAGTTCTTATGCTCAATATACTGTTACAGATGGCTTGCCATCCGGCAACGTTAATGGTATAGCAGCAGATAATGCCAACGGAAGGATATTGATAGCAACCGATAACGGTGTTGTATTTTGGCAAAAAAACCGGCGCATTGATGCAAAACTTGTATGGGACAACAGTTTTCCGGTAATTGGCCAAAAGCCAAGGGGCGTTGTTACAGATGGCGTGTCAAGATTATACATAAAAATAAAAAGGGGAAACGATACCATACCGGTTTTCAAAAAAGTAGAAGTTTTTATTAACGGCTACACAGATAATGCAGCTACATTAAGAGGCCGGCTTAAAAAAGCAGACACACTAAAACTAAATACCTACAGCAACGAAGCCAATAGCGGTACATTGATTGAAACCAGCCGTACCGATTCCACGGTAAAAGGTGAGTATTGGTTTTGGTATGTAGGCCCGGAAGATTTTTGCCTGAATGAATTGAGCAATGATGCTTATGCACCGGAAAGAAAAGATACGGTTAAAATAAGAGTGACGTATAACAACGATACCAAAGACTCTCTAAATTTATTGGTACGTCTGGTAAGGCCGCCACTGGTAATGGTGCATGGCCTGGCCAGCAGCCCTGCTGCATGGGACAGCGTTAAATACAACAATACTACTCCGTTGCTGCAAAGCGATTTGTTCAAATACAAACATGCAGTGCAACTGGATGGCAGGGCTTCTTTTATAGAAAATGTTATCCTTATGGTTGGTGCAGATATGGTGCTGGGCTCCGGCGCCAACCGGCTGAATACGTTGCAGGGAAATATTGAAGAGATAAGAAAAATGGGCTTTGCCGCAAACCAGGTAGATTATCTGTGCCACAGTATGGGCGGCAGTGTAGGCAGAAGTATCCTGCGATGGAGAAGCGATAAATTTTATGCCGACGGTAATTATAAATACAATAATTACGGCTATGGTTTTATGCATAAAATGATCCTGGTAAACTCACCCAGCCACGGTTCCCCGATACCAGATGCCACACAGGAATTTTTGCCGCAGGCTCCCCAGCCTGTCAACCTGATATTAGAGCAATGGTATAATTTTAAACATGCGTCGCAAATGCCCTGGGATTTTTTAGCGCCCAATTATAACAATGGGTCTGTAACATTTGAAGCTTCGCCTGCTGTAAAAAACCTTCAGGTAAGTTTTAGTAAAGGCGGTATAAGGCAGCAGGCAACCAATGTAAAAAACCACATCATAGCGGGTGATGTAAACTGGATAAGTTCCAGCACTGCATCTGTAATAGCTTCTGCTGATCAGTATATTGAATTGTTCAATAATGTTTTAACTATTGCAAGAGATATACTTCCTCCTCCCGCAAAAAACACTTTGACAGGATTTCTGGTTTTAGGCAAAACAGCAAGGGCGCTTAGCTTTTTGGAATGGTACAGTGCCAGTAAAAACTTTCCTAATTTTTTAGGCGATGGGGATTTGATAGTGCCGCTCGGGAGCCAGACAGCAAGGCAATCTACCAATGAACTATTTATTACTTTATTCAATAACAGCCCCGGTGCTATAATGGATGCCTGGCATAGCGGCATTTTAAACAGGGTAGATGTAGGCAAAAGGATTTTAGATTTGCTGAATACTAAAAGAAGTAGCAGTTTTTTTTCTAACCAGATTCCTGCAAATATTGATGTGGACCCTACACCAAGGTCTGCCGCAGGTACACAAACATTAAGCACTGCAGTTTTTTATGACACTTCTAAAATTGTGTTGTGGCTGCCGGAAAGAAACGGCAACACTTATGCCGACAGCACGATTTCTATCCGGCTCCGGCTCAAAGACACAGCCAACCTTGCTTATATCCGTGTCCATTTTCAGGGTACTGATACTTTTAATTTTGGAAGAAATGCGGTGCAGCAATTTTCTTTAAAGATAAATGAACTATTTACCGGCAGGCAAACTCTGTGGGCAATGGCTATTTATGATAAGGCCGATGGCACCAAATATCACATTGATACAGTTGGTCTGAATGTAAGCAACCTCGCCACACTGCAAGGCTTCAGAATAAATCCTAAACAGTCGGAAGTAACTGCAGGGGTGGCTTTCCAGCCTTCTTACAGTGTGCAATACAATAACCATTGGGTTGATCTTGCTAATAACGATCCTGCCATTTTGGTTTCTTTTGATACCTCTGGCATCATCTCTTATGATGTTCCATCTGCCACATTTAACGCACTTGCAGAAGGGTTTGCACAGGCATCCGTTTCTTATAAAGGTTTTGCAGATACCATCAATCTCACAGGCGTGCTGCCTTTGTTTAGCAACTGTATTAATAAAACTGTTGCCAGTGGCAGTTTTAAAAATCCCACAATTTGGAGTAAAGGAGTGGTGCCTGATATTTGTGATTCTATCATAATTCAAACGGGGCATACCATTGCTGCTGATACTTCTGTAAAAGCATTTTCATTAAGGATTAATGCTGGCGGCACACTTAATATAAATAATACTGCTGTTACCATACAGTTAGGAGAAAAAGACCAGGCAACGAACATGGTCGATAATTACGGCACACTTAACATCAGCAACGGAACACTAAATATAAATGGCCGTCTGAAACTCAATGCCGGCAGTACTTTCAATATGACCGGAGGCAGTATTGTTTTAAACAGTAATACCGGGGATGCCTATACCAGTTTAGCAAATGGAAATTCAATATTTGAGGCTGCAGCTTCTATGACAGCTTTTAATTTTTCGGGAGGTACAGTTCAAATTACGGATCCTCCTTACGGTGCGCTTAGTCAATCACTTAATTGTCCGTATGATTTTGGTACCGCTAGTTTATTAATATTAGGAGACGGAGTATCCGGCACTTCAAGCAATAACGCCAATGGCTTTGGTGGCCCCTCTTTCCCAAATAAAATAGGCAAGCTCATCATTAATGCAAGTACAAAAAATGGTAACCGACAACTAATAATAAAAAAAGCGTTAAACGTAAAAGGAAGTGTGGAAGTTAAAACCGGCAGTGGGATAATTATTCAAGCTCCTATTACGGTAAATCAATAGCTCATGCATTGTTCGGGATAAGATGAATTTTAATTGGCCTTCCTCTATGGGAGGCCATTTTTATCTGTAATAATCAAAATACAACAAGAGAGATTTATATTGCCTGAAATAATTTACTGAAATTTACAGCATGCAACTCACGCCGGAACAACAAGCTGTGATCAATACCAATTGCAACCTGGTTATTAATGCTGTTGCCGGTAGTGGCAAAACCACTACTTTAATAGAATATGCCAAAAGCCGGGAGCCTGGCAAAAAAATATTATACCTGGCTTTTAATAAAACCGTAAAAACGGAAGCTATACAAAAATTCACCACAGCGGGAGTTGCAAACGTGCAGGTAGAAACAGCACATTCGCTGGCATTTGATCACATTATTAAACACAGCAATTACCAGCTGGTACAAGGTTATAAAAGTTATGAATGGTGCGAAATACTTGGTATAAAAACAAACGAGCGACACACTGACTTCATCATTGCCAACCATGTAAATAAGTTCATCAGTTATTTTTGCAACAGTAAGGCTGGCAAAGTGCAGGAAATAAATTACCTGGATGTAATTACCGATGCAAAGGCAAAAACATTTGTCGGTAATTTTTATTCGCTGATTGAGCAATATACCCGGCAAGCATTGGCTAAAATGGACAAGGCGGAGATAGCAGTTACCCATGATTTTTATCTCAAAAAATTCCAGCTAAGTAAACCGGTTTTACCATACGATTATATTTTATTTGATGAGGGCCAGGATGCCAGTGCTGCCATGCTCGATGTGTTTTTAAATCAGCAGGCCATTAAAATAATTGTAGGCGATATGCACCAGCAAATTTATGGATGGCGTTATGCCGTAAACAGTTTACAGCAGGTAGATTTTCCGGTATTTAACCTCAGCAACAGTTTTCGTTTTGATGATGAAATAGCATTGGTAGCTAATAAAATTTTAGGCTTAAAAAAACATTTACAACAATCACCTGCTGTAAAAATTATTGGTGCTGCTGCTACTTCATCCAATGCTGTAAGCAAGGCCACGCTTGGCAGAAGTAATATCAGTTTGTTATTAAATGCCATTGCCCAATGGCAACATGGGGGCTTAACCAAACTACATTTTGAAGGCAATATTAACAGCTACACATTTGCCGATGAAGGTGCTTCTTTGTATGATGTACTTAATTTATACAGTGGCAAAACAGCCATGATAAAAGACAAGCTGATTGCCAGCATGAAAACCCTTAAAGAACTGGAAGATTACATTGAAAAAACAGAAGACAATTCATTGGCAGTAATGGTGGAAGTGGTAAAAGAATTTGGTACACGACTGCCTGGCCTCATTCAGGAATTAAAAACCAATCATACAGCGACGAAGGAAGATGCAGATATGATTTTTAGCACGGTGCATCGCTGCAAGGGTATGGAGTATGATGAAGTAACCCTGCTGAAAGATTTTATCAATGAAGACAAACTGAAAAAGTACATTATTCAAATGGGGGGTGATAAAATAACC
Organism: Chitinophagales bacterium; assembly: GCA_038320245.1. GTDB lineage: Bacteria > Bacteroidota > Bacteroidia > Chitinophagales > Chitinophagaceae > Ferruginibacter. The sequence goes on from JBBQEA010000031.1 coordinate 29,316, forward strand.
GAGGCTGATAAAAACCGGTTGGCAGAAGAAATTAATATTTTATACGTGGCCATTACCAGGGCAAAAAGCACACTGATTATTCCTCCCGAAATTAACCCACTGCAAAGTGTGCAGGTTGCACAAGCGCCCATACTACAGGCAAGAAATTTTTATAAAAAATCAGGATCTTTTGATGATTGGGATTTGTATAGCCGATCACAATATAACGCCACCGGAAAAATTAAAAAAGCAAACCAGGGAAAAAAGTGGACGGAAGACGACGAGGATTTACTCGTGCAACTTTACAACGAAGCCAATGGCTTAAAAGAAATTGCCAGCGAGTTAGGAAGAGGAGAAAATGCTGTAAGAATAAAATTAATTAACCTCGGTTTGCTGGAGGAGGGAGATGATTTTTAATATTTTATTTGTGGGAATAGTACCTACAAAAAATTAGCCTTGCTTTTCACTTTAACAGCCCAACATATAATACCATGAAATTAATTTTCATAAGCCTGCTTACTTTTCTTGTAGATACTACAGCAGCGCAACAACAAGCAAATTTCCCTATACATACAGGAGAGGAATGGAATGATACGGACGGCAACAAAATAAATGCACATGGTGCTGGTATATTGGAATATAATGGCACTTATTATATGTTTGGTGAAATAAAGAAAGGTACAACCTGGCTGGTGCCGGGTCAGGCATGGGAAGATTACAGGGTACCTGCAGGTGGAGTTTCCTGTTATTCATCTAAAGACCTTGTTAGCTGGAAAAATGAAGGAGTGGCACTTTCAGCAGTAACCGGTTATCCGATGCATGATCTTGATACGGGCAAAGTAATTGAACGGCCAAAAGTTGTTTACAATAAAAAGACGAAAAAATTTGTTATGTGGATGCATGTGGACGCAAATGATTACAGCTATTCTCAGGCCGGCGTTGCCTTGAGCGATGCACCTGCAGGCCCTTACGAATATGTAGGAAGCGTACAACCTAACGGGCAAATGAGCAGAGATATGACTTTGTTTGCAGATGATGATGATAAAGCTTATCTCATCTATGCTTCAGAGTCAAACAAAACAATGCATGTGTGCCTGTTATCGGATGATTATCTTTCTCCCACTACAAAATATAGCCGCATTACAACTGCCGTTAACAGAGAGGCTCCCGCAATTTTTAAATTTAAACATAAGTATTATCTAATTACTTCAGATTGTACTGGCTGGTCGCCCAACCCTGCCACTTATTCCGTGGCGGAAAATATATTGGGAGAATGGAAGCAAATCGGTAATCCTTGCAAAGGCGTTGATGCAAACACTACTTTTCAATCGCAGAGCACTTTTGTACTGCCCATGCCAGCTAAAAAGAACCTGTTTATTTTTATGGCGGACCGCTGGAATAAATTAAACCTGGAGGATTCAAGATATGTATGGTTACCATTAAAAATGATAAATGATAAACCCGAGATAAGATTAGTTAAAAAATAATTTAAACTGTTTTTACCTAAGCTATTGCAATCAACGGCAACAAACTACTACCTCATGGAATTCAATTGTATGCTGACTATACTTGCACTAAAAATAAAAAAACCTAGTATATAATTTACAATGGATATTCCTGCAATGTGCAGTGGGCAACTCAATGAGCTTTCCTGAATCAAGTGTGGTTTACTTTTTTCGAGTTTTTTTTCAATTTAAAAAATAACCAACAATTCAGAGAGTAATTAAAACATAGTCTCCTTACCGGTTTGAAGGTTGCGATTAAAAATATTTTTCGGGCTGCTTGAAATTAAATTGGAGGTATGGGGACAAAAAGCCCTTTCGGGCTGTGAATACTTTTTAAATT
>JBBQEA010000032.1:0-31117 GCA_038320245.1 Chitinophagales bacterium
TTTAAAATTTGCGATGGAGTACGAATAGATATTATTTATTCTTTCTGTTTCCTTTATTTCCAGGCTAGGTTCAAAACCTTTGGAAACAATGAGCGTATTGGTTTTGTTGCCGGCAACAATACTTTTTAAAATTTGCAGCAATAGTATTATCCTGTCGGTATTTTCTGCACACAGCATTTGTTGCATCAGCTCAGCAACTACAGGTTTTGCTTTCCCTTTAATTAAAATGCCTCTTTTTGCAGTAACCATCAACTCCTTTATTTTCTTATTTTCCGGGAGCTCAAGAAATTCTTTGCCCCAGAAATTTTCGCTGAAATGTGCCACAGTTGCAATGGCTTTCAGCGTTGAATTTTGCAGAAAATAAGCATCATCACATCGCCATAAATGAGGAATATTGGACCCAACAAGAATGAGATCATCTTTTTTAAACCGGCTGATATTATCACCAATAAATCGTATGCCACTCCCTTTTTGAATGTGCAACAGTTCCATTTCCGGATGAAAGTGCCAGCTATTGTAAAAATAAGGCACAGCATCCTGGCGAATGCTAAAGCTTTGATTGAGCTTTGTATTAACTTTTAAAAGCTTTGGATTCATCTATATTGATTGTATTAATTCCAAATCTCTACATTTTATGCCAAAAAAGTGTAAGAGTTGGGTAAAAAAAACAAATCAGCAACTTCGTTGACTAATTACCTTTAGCAAAAATTCCGGCAATCTCATTTGGATTGTTGGCAGTAAGCTTTTATAGCCAATGGAAAAAACAAACGATAAATTTTTACAGATCGATTTGCTGGATAATGTACTGGTTGCTTTAAAGCCAATGGAAAAAGGCACAACAATAAACTGGATGGGCAACAGCTTTGATTTGGCAGAAGACATCCCGGGCAAACATAAATTTTTTATAAAAGATTTACAGGCAGGCGATAAAGTAATCATGTATGGCTTAACGGTGGGTACTATTCAGCAGCCAGTTACCAGGGGTAGCCGCATTACAGTTGATAACACCCAACATGCTACCGATAATTTTGATTACCGGAATGTATCCTTTCAATGGCAGGCGCCGGATGTAAGCAAATACAGCCATTCAACTTTTAATGGTTACCATCGCAAAGATGGCCGTGTGGGTACTGCTAATTACTGGCTATTCATCCCCACCGTTTTTTGTGAGAACAGAAACCTGGATGTAATAAAAGAAGCCTTGCACAATGAATTGGGGTATTCAGTAACTGATACATTCAAAGCCTATACGCACCAGTTGGTAGCAGCATTTAAAAACGGTGAAGATATAAACACTATAAATTTATCACCAGATACTGTCACTAAAAGCTCCGATCGTTTATTCAATAATATAGATGGAATTAAATTTTTAAATCACCAGGGTGGATGCGGCGGAACCAGGCAGGATGCTGCAACACTAAGTAAATTATTAGTAGCTTATGCCGATCATCCCAATGTTGCAGGCATTACACTGTTGAGTCTTGGTTGCCAGCACCTGCAGGTAAAAGATTTTATGAATGATTTGAAACAACGCAATCCACACTTCGATAAACCTTTATTGATATTTGAACAACAGCAAAGTGAGAGTGAATCTCATTTAATTAAAGATGCCATCCGCCATACATTTCTGCAATTGATAGAAGCCAATAAAACAGAGCGGCATCCTGCACCCTTAAGTAAACTGATTGTTGGTGTAAAATGCGGTGGCAGCGATGGTTTCAGCGGTATATCTGCTAACCCTGCTGTAGGCCATTGTGCAGATTTACTGGTGGCTTTGGGAGGAACTGTTTTGCTGGCAGAATTTCCGGAACTATGTGGCGCAGAGCAGAATTTAATTGACCGTTCCGTAAATGAAACCACTGCAAGAAAATTTATGCAACTGATGAATGATTATAACCAGCTGGCACATGCTGTTGGTTCTGGTTTTCACATGAACCCATCACCGGGAAATATAAAAGACGGGCTGATTACTGATGCAATGAAAAGTATTGGGGCCTGTAAAAAAGGGGGGACCTCACCTGTTACAGACGTGCTGGATTATACAGAACCTTCTGTAAAATCCGGATTGAATTTGGTTTGCACACCAGGCAACGATGTAGAAGCAACAACAGGAAAAGCTGCCAGCGGTGCTACGCTCATTTTATTTACAACCGGTTTAGGAACGCCGACAGGAAACCCTGTTAGTCCTGTTATTAAAATTGCCACCAACACCAGTTTGGCCAATCGCATGCGTGATATCATAGACATTGATACAGGCAGCATTATTGAAGGAAACTCCTCTATTGAAGAGATGGGTGAGGTGATACTGGATTATGTTATCCGTGCAGCAAGCGGGGAAGTAATTCCCAAAGCTGTATTGTTGGGGCAAGATGATTTTATTCCGTGGAAACGAGGCGTTAGTTTGTGATAAACTATTAGCGTAAAACAAAAAAAGCTTTTAATCAGGATATTAATATTCGTTAAGTGTCATGGTAATGAATGACAAAATAGTCCCTAACCGGCCTGGTTTACCAGGTTGGGCAAGACTTTTCTCTTACAGAAAAAATTGAAACAGATGTTTAGCTTAAAAAATAAAATAGCAGTAATAACAGGTGCCGGTAGCGGTATTGGCAAAGCAATGGCTGTGTTATTTGCAAAGCAAGGTGCAGTGGTTCACATTATTGAATTAGACATTGCAGCGGCTCAAGCAGTAGTTGAAGAAATTGTAGTGAATAGTGGAAAAGCAGTAGCGCATAGTATTGATATCACCAATCAACCGCAGGTGAATGCGGTTTTTAAATTGATTGGAAAAATCGATATATTGGTGAACAATGCAGGCATCGCCCATGTGGGTAATATTGAGCAAACGAGTGCGGAAGATTTTGAAAGGATTTTTTCAGTAAACGTAAAAGGTACTTATCATTGTTTGTATGCTGCCATCCCGTTAATGAAAGAAAATGAGGGTGGTGTTATTCTTAATATGGCATCAATCGCTGCAGTAGTCGGCATCACCGACAGGTTTGCTTACAGCATGAGTAAAGGTGCTATGCAAGCCATTACACTGAGTATTGCAAAGGATTACCTGCAGCATAATATCCGTTGCAATTGTATTTCGCCGGCAAGGGTTCATACGCCATTTGTGGATGGTTTTATTGCCAAAAATTATCCCGGAAAAGAATCCAAGACGTTTGAAAAATTATCTAAATCTCAACCCATTGGCCGGATGGGCACACCGGAAGAAGTTGCAGCAATGGCACTGTATCTGTGCAGCGATGAAGCAGCATTTATTACCGGTAATAATTATTTAATTGACGGAGGCTTTGTAAACCTTAATAACTAAACCGTCCAAACTAAACATATGAAAAAATCAATTTGCAGTTTATCCTTATTACTTTTTTTAATTGTTGTTTCCTATTCACAGCAATATACGCCATCAGCACAAAACCTTGTAGCACGAACAACTTTCCAGGATAATAAATTTGGAATGTTTATTCACTGGGGAGCATCTAGTGTATTGGGAAGCGGAGAATGGGTGATGAACAACCGAAACATACAGGTTAACGACTACGGAAGGTTGATCAATATTTTTAACCCTCAAAATTTTGATGCAAAAAAATGGGTGGCTATTGCTAAAGCAGCAGGTATGAAATACATCACTTTCATTACCCGGCACCATGATGGTTTCAGTAATTGGGATACCAAACAATCCGATTGGAAGATTACCAAAACGCCGTATGAAAAAGATGCACTAAAACAATTGGCAGCAGAATGTAATAAAGAAGGCATCCAATTATTTTGCTACTATTCTTTGCTGGATTGGTACCGCAGCGATTACCAATATGAAACAGGTAAAACCGGTAAAGGAACCGGCCGTACCACCAAAAGCAATTGGGATAGTTATATCCGTTTTATGAAGGCGCAGTTAACAGAATTATTGACCGGCTATGGTGAAATTTCGGGGATATGGTTTGATGGTCATTGGGACCAATTGGATAATGATGTGGACAAAACATTACAGTCGAAAGTAAACTGGCATTACGATGAAATATACACGTTGATTCACAGTTTGCAACCCCAATGTTTAATTAGCAACAACCATCATTTAACGCCGATACCCGGTGAAGATTTTCAGGCATTTGAAAAAGATCTGCCTGGCTCCAATACAACTGGCTTTGGTGGTGCCTCCATTTCTCAACTACCATTAGAAACATGTGAAACCATGAACGACAGCTGGGGTTTTAACATCACCGACAGAAATTATAAAACATCTAAAATGCTGATTCAATACCTGGTAAAAGCGGCAGGGCATAATGCCAACTTTTTACTGAATGTAGGGCCAATGCCCGATGGAACCATTCAACCGGAATTTGTTGATACGTTGAAATTAATGGGTAAATGGATGGAGCAAAACAGTGCCACTATTTATGGAACCAGAGGTAATGTAATTCCTCCCAAAACCTGGGGAGTACTTACTAAAAAAGGCAAATCAGTTTACATGCACATACTGTATACGCCGGAGCAAAATGCCTTTATTTTTATTGCAGAACTAAAACAACCTATTGGCAAAGCATTTTTGTTTAATGGCAAAAAGGAAGTAAAGTTTAAACAGTTATCCGAAGGAACATTTATATTCCTGGATGGAGTGGCATTGGATGATGTTGATACAATTGTACAACTGGAATTAAAATAGAAAAGAGCAATATTTGCTGATTTAAATTTGATAAACCTTCATTAAAAAACCAATAAAAATTACACATGAAACTGATTCGCTTTGGAGTAGCCGGAAATGAAAAACCGGGATTGATCATAAGAGATAAATATGTAGATGTTTCTTCTTTTGTAAAAGATTACAACGAAGAATTTTTTGAGCAGGATGGCTTAAAGAAATTAAATGATTTCTTACAAACCAATCCTGAGTTGCCCGAGATAAGCAAGGACATACGTTTGGGGTCACCTGTTGCAAAGCCCTCCAAAATAGTTTGTATCGGACTAAACTACATGGATCATGCAAAGGAAACAGGAGCTGCCATTCCTGCAGAGCCAATACTTTTTTTAAAATCCACTACGGCACTAACAGGACCTAATGATAATATCATCATTCCAAAAAATTCTCAAAAAACAGATTGGGAAGTGGAGTTGGCTGTAGTGATTGGCCGCAAGGCATCATATGTGGATGAGGCAACTGCAATGAATTATGTTGCAGGTTATTGCCTGCACAACGATGTAAGTGAAAGAGCATTTCAACTGGAAATGGGTGGCACCTGGGATAAGGGAAAAGGCTGTGATAGTTTTGCACCCATTGGCCCTTACCTGGCTACCCCGGATGAATTGGAAGATGTAAATAACTGCCGGCTATGGCTTACCGTTAATGGCCAATTAATGCAGGATGGTAATACCACAAACCTAATTTTTAATATCCCTCACCTCATTTCCTATGTAAGCCAATTTATGACGCTTATTCCAGGTGATATTATTTCCACAGGTACACCGGCGGGTGTTGGCCTGGGCATGAAACCCCCGGTGTACCTGAAGCCTGGCGATGTAGTTGAATTGGGCATTGATGGTCTTGGTAAATCCACACAATATGTTATAGCTTATAAATAAAAATTAAAACAAGTACTGCTGAATGAAAAAAAACGATGCTTACCTGCTGCCATTTATTTTAATAACCAGCCTTTTTTTTCTATGGGGTTTTGCACATAACCTCGACCCCATATTAATACCTCATTTAAAAAAATCGTTTACGTTAACCACCACACAAGCTACCCTGGTAGACTCTGCCGTTTTCATTGCCTATTTTATTATGGCATTGCCGGCAGGTTTTATCATAAAAAAGTTTGGTTACAAAATGGGCATCATCAGTGGATTGTTGTTTTTTGCCCTTGGTTGTTTTTTGTTTATCCCTGCTGCCAATTATCAATCTTATAATTATTTTTTGATTGCACTTTTTATTATTGCCTGCGGATTAACAGTTTTGGAAACTGCTGCAAATCCATATGCTGCCGCCTTAGGAAATCCGGCAACGGCTACACTTCGGCTAAATCTTGCCCAATCTTTTAATGGACTTGCTGCAGCAGTGGCACCTGTTATTGGCGCAAGAATTATATTAACCAAAGGCTATAGCGATGTCGATTTAAATGCTATGACGGAAGCTGCAAAAAAAATTGCATTGGCCTCAGAAGCATCCTCCGTTAAAACTCCCTATGCAGTATTGGGTTTTGTACTGCTGGTAATTGCGGTGTTATTCGCCATCTCTCATTTGCCTAAAATTATGGATACTTCCGGGCAAAGTGATAGCAAGCATATTTTTCATACTTTTAGAAATAAGCATTTAAAATGGGCTGTAATAGCACAGTTTTTTTATGTAGGTGCACAGGTATCCGTGCTTAGTTTATTTATTTTGTACGCAACCAAATCTGCCTCCATAACAGAAGTGCAGGCAGCCGATTACCTGGGTATTGGTGGAATTGCTTTTTTAATCGGGCGGTTTTCCGGAACATTTTTTATGAAATATATCCGGCCGGATAGGTTGCTGGCGATCTATGCTGCCATCAATGTGTTGTTAAGTATTGTGGCCATAACAGCAACCGGATTAATTACAGTTTATGCTGTGATAGGCATCTGCTTTTTTATGTCCATTATGTTTCCAACAATCTTTTCTTTAGGCATAAAAGATTTAAAAGGCGATACAGCCTACGGAAGTAGTTTAATAATTATGTCGATTGTTGGTGGCGCCATACTGCCGCGTTTTTTTGGCTTTATTGCAGACAGTACTGATAATATTCAACTGGGCTATATCATTCCCTTAATTTGTTTTGTAGTGGTGTTATTTTTTGGGTGGAGGGGACATAAAATTGCAGAAACTAAAAACGAAAATGCATGAAAAGATTTTGTCTGGCACTTGATCTTAAAAACGATCCATCGCTAATTGAAGAATACGAAGCTTATCATGAAAAAATATGGCCCGAAATTGAAGTTAGTATAAAAAGCGCCGGCATTTTGAGCATGGAAATATACCGGGTAGAAAATCGTCTTTTTATGATAATGGAAACAACGGATGATTTTAGTTTTGAAAAAAAATCATTGATGGATACTACAAATCCATTTGTTCAACAATGGGAAGAATTGATGTGGAAATTTCAACAGCCATTGCCCTCGGCAAAAGAAGATGAGAAATGGATGTTGATGCAAAAAATATTTGAACTCAATAAATAGTTCCTGCATGTTTACAATTGATGCACATCAGCATTTCTGGAAATACCATGTTGCAAAACATGGTTGGATTGATGATGCAATGGCAGTGATACGCAAAGATTTTTTACCGGCACAGCTTGAGCCTGTTTTATTACAAAATAATATTGACGGGTGCATAGCGGTGCAGGCAGACCAGACAGAAGATGAAACTAATTTTTTACTGCAACTGGCAGCAGAAAATAGTTTTATAAAAGGCATTGTTGGTTGGGTTGATTTAAGAGCCGCTGACATCAACGAGCGCTTACAGTATTACAAACAATTTAGTGCCGTAAAGGGTTTCCGGCATGTGTTGCAGGGCGAAGAACCGGCGTTTATGCTACAACCAGATTTTATTAATGGTATTGCATCATTAAAAGAATTTGGTTTTACGTATGACATTCTCGTGTTTCCAAATCACCTGAAAGCAGTGTTGGAATTAGTGAAAAAATTCCCTGATCAGTCATTTGTAATTGACCATGTTGCAAAGCCATATATTAAAGCAGGATTAATTGACGAATGGAAAAAAGATATGGAACTATTGGCATCATTTGACAATGTATATTGTAAAATAAGTGGCATGGTTACCGAAGCAGATTATCAAAACTGGAAGCATATCAATTTTACACCTTATCTCGATGTGGTAGTAAATGCATTTGGTGCCAAAAGAATTATGTATGGCAGTGACTGGCCGGTTTGTTTAGTGGCTGCATCTTATGAAAAAATGCTGGAGATTGTAAAGAATTATTTTGCCTCCTTTTCAATACCGGAACGACAGGATTTTTTTGGAAATAACGCAGCAACTTTTTATCAGCTATAAATACAATTGAAATGTCTGTAAATACATCAGTACCTGCAAATAAAAATACACTACAGCTTCCTCCGGTTATTTTTGGAACTGCCAGCCTGGGCAATTTGTACGAAGCCGTTCCTTTTGAAACCAAGTTGGAAACAATCAGACAATCGGTAATTCATGCACCCGGTACACCGATGTTTGATACTGCCGGAAAATATGGTGCTGGCCTTGCTTTAGAGGTACTGGGAAAATGTTTAAAGCTATTGAACGTACCTGCAACTGGCGTAATCATCAGCAATAAATTAGGCTGGTATCAAACAGCATTAAAAACAGCAGAGCCTACTTTTGAAAAAGGTATCTGGCGGGATATGAAAAATGATGCGGTGCAAAAAATTAGTTACAAAGGGATTCTCGAATGTTTTGAACAGGGTAATGAGTTGCTGGGAGATTATGCTTCTCAAATGGCTTCCATACACGATCCTGATGAATATCTAGCAGCGGCTACCGATGCCAAAGATGATGCAAAACGTTACAATGATATTCTGGAAGCTTATGAGGCATTACAAGAATTGAAAGCACAGGGAAAGGTTGTTTCGATTGGAGTAGGCGCAAAAAACTGGCGTTCAATTGAACGTATTTCGAGAGATATAAAACTTGATTGGGTAATGATTGCCAACAGTCTTTCTGTAAAATCTCATCCAACAGCATTACTTGATTTTGTAAAAGAGCTGGATAAAAACGGAACCGTAATAATTAACTCGGCTGTATTTAATGGCGGCTTTTTGGTAGGCAGGGATTATTACAACTATGTGTTGGTAGATGCAGCGACACCAGAAGGCAAAGCCTTGTATAAATGGAGAGCTGATTTTTTTGAATTGTGTGCATCATTTGCAGTGCAACCGGCCGAGGCCTGTTTTAATTTTGGATTTAATATTGCCGGCATTAGCAGCGTTGCATTAAGCACCACTCATCCGGAAAAAGTAAAAACAAATATCGACATGGCAACCAAAAAAATGCCTGAAGGTTTTTGGGATGCAATGCTGCGTAAAGGGTTATTGGATAATATTGATTTTTTTAAGAAATAAACTGAATGAAATCGATCGTCTGCACACAACCTGGTTCATTTGAATACAAGGAAATACCTATGCCCGTTGCAGCGGAAGGAGAGACATTACTTAAAATTGAACACATTGGAATTTGCGGCACAGATCTTCATGCTTTTGAAGGCACGCAACCCTTCTTCAATTACCCCAGGATACTAGGTCATGAAATTGCGGCTACCATTGCAGAAACAGCAGCAGAAGGTTTCACAAAGGGAGAAGCTGTAACTATCATCCCCTATTTTAATTGCAGCAAATGTATTGCCTGCAGAATGGGTAAGCCAAACTGTTGTGTACATATTCAGGTATGCGGTGTGCATACTGATGGCGGAATGCGGGAATATGTATCTGTACCCGATTACTCATTGGTACATAGCAATGACTTGAGTTTTGATGCGCTGGCATTGGTAGAGCCTTTAGCCATTGGCGCTCATGGCATCAAAAGAGCAGCCGTAACCAAAGGAGAATTTGTACTGGTAGTGGGTGCAGGTCCTATTGGTTTGGGCACCATGGAATTTGCACGGATTGCCGGTGCCAAAGTAATTGCAATGGATATAAATGAACGCAGGCTAAACTTCTGCAAAACGCAATTAAATATTGATTATACGGTGAACCCTGCTACAGAAAATGTTGTAGAGAAACTTAAAGAAATTACCAACAACGATATGCCCACCGTTGTAATTGATGCCACTGGAAATTTGACAGCAATCAATACTGCATTTCAATACCTGGCGCATAGTGGCAGGTATGTTTTGGTAGGGTTACAAAAAGGCGACATCAGTTTTAACCATCCTGAATTTCATAAAAGAGAAGCCACTTTAATGAGTAGCCGAAATGCAACCAGAGAAGATTTTGACCTAGTGATTTCCTGTATAAATAAAGGGCTGGTAAACCCAACAAATTATATAACCCACCGGGTAAAATTTAACGAGGTAAAAGATAATTTCGAAAGTTGGTTAAATCCATCAAATGGCGTTATTAAGGCAATGGTTGAAATGTAAAATTTTGCTTAAAACAAATAGGTATGAAAGAAAGAAACAGCACCCTTAGTTACAATCCACAATATCCTTCTATTTCAGATCTGCAGATAAAAGCCAAAAAGCGAATTCCAAAATTTGCCTTTGAATACCTGGAAGGTGGCTGTAATGACGATGTAAATCTAAAAAGAAATATGACCGATTTACAAAAGGTGGTTTTAATGCCGCAATATTTAAAAAAATATACCGGCCATGATATGAGTGCAAACCTTTTTGGTCATAAATACGATGCCCCATTTGGCATATCACCCATTGGCCTGCAAGGGTTGATATGGCCCAACTCGCCGGAGATATTGGCAAAGGCCGCTTTACAACACAACATCCCCTATATACTGAGCACCGTGTCTACAAGCAGTATTGAACGCATTGCAGAATTGAGCGAAGGCAGGGCGTGGTTTCAGTTGTATCACCCAACAAAAAATGAATTGAGAGATGACATTATAAAAAGAGCAGCGGCGGCACAATGCCCGGTGCTTGTGGTGTTGGTTGATGTGCCTTCATTCGGTTTCAGGCCAAGAGATATTAGAAACGGATTGGCCATGCCTCCCAGAATGACCGTAAAGAATATACTGCAGGTTATGACTAAACCGCAATGGGGTATCGAAACTTTGAAAGCAGGAATTCCGGGCTTTGCAACATTAAAACCTTACATGCCCGGCAACCTAGACATGAGCGGACTTGGACAGTTTATGAACCAGACTTTTACCGGACGCATTGATATGGATAAAATTAAACCCATTCGGGAAATGTGGAAAGGTGCATTGGTTTTAAAAGGTGTGGTGAGCGAAGAAGATACCCGGATGGCCATCAGTCTTGGTATTGATGGAATCATTGTTTCCAATCATGGCGGCAGGCAAATTGATGCTGGCGAATCATCCATAAAGCCATTAAAAAATTTAGCTGAAAAGTTTGGTAACCAAATCAAAATTATGGTTGACAGCGGATTGCGTTCCGGGCCTGATATTGCAAGGTGTCTTGCCTCGGGTGCAGTCTTTACTTTTATGGGAAGGCCCTTTATGTATGGCGTTGGAGCCTTAGGAAAAAAAGGCGGTGATCATACCATCTCCATTTTAAAGGTTCAGTTGCAACAGGTAATGGAACAATTATGCTGTGAAAAAATTGATGATTTTCCCAATCATTTAATTCACCAGGAATCGGTAGGTATTGTTGAATATTGATAAAAAAAAAGCAGGAGTGAATTTGAACTACTACCCCATTTAGCTGGATTATTTTGCATCATTTAGTTTGTCTCTTACCTGTTCCACTCTTTGAATAAGGCACAAAAAAATAGTCCTTCCGTAGAAACGGAAGGACTTAAACGATTGCTTGCCATATGAAAATCTTTATAAAATCTTATTATTTCTGATCACTTTAAACAAACTATCCCTTAGATTTGCTCTCTAATAACGATTGCTTGTTTTTTGCTTTTGCATTACTTTCTACAAATGCCCGCCTTGCTGATACAAAAGTAAGGTGGGCATTTATATTTAAAAGATCAACTTTCCTTTCATTTTATGATGGTTAACTTACCAATTTTTTTTAAGAAGCTTATTGGGCCTGCATTTCATGATAAATGTTTAATGATTGCCACTCAGTTTTAAACAAGAAAATAAAAGAATGCAATCGTTTGTAATTTGAAATATAGTTGGAAATAATTGAATAATACAAGCAAGTATGCTGATTGAATTAGCTATCTGCTGCTTATTTTTAAATTTCTTTTTTGCCCCTACTTACCCAGAACTGCCTCAAAAAAGATTAATAGAGGCTACTACAAAATTGGTATGCTATCTCCCGCTAATAAAAAGTAATTTTATTTTAAAGTTGATTTGTATTTCCAACCATAAAACTTTTTGCATGAACAAGTTGAATATTTTATTATTTGCTGTTTCTATCCAAACATTTGCTTTTAGCCAAACAGGAATACCAGTACCAGAAATGACACAAGCCGATAATTTGGTTACTAATTTTATGACCTCGTATGGAATTCCTGCTGCAAGCGTTGCTATGGCAAAAAATGGTAAAATAGTTTACCAGCGAAGTTTTGGAAAATCGAATATAGCAGGTACTGTAACCACACAGCCCTACAATCTTTTTAGGGTAGCAAGTTTATCAAAACAAATTACTGCCATTGCAATTATGAAGCTAATGCAAGATGGACAGCTATCTCTTACCGATAAAGTGTTTGGCCCCGGAGGTATTCTGCAAAATCATCCGGTATTTTCTGTAGCCAATATTACCGATACAAGAATTTACAATATTACTGTACAGCAATTGTTGGAACACAGTGCCGGCTGGAACAGGGATGTAAACTGTAACCCAAACCCTACCACACCTTATCCATATTATTTTGCCGGCTGCGACCCTATAGCTTTTCCATTAAGAGTAACCTTACTTACCGGAACTGCCAACCCGGTTACCAAAAATGCGTTCATAAAATTTATGATAGAAAAGGGGCTTGATTTTGTCCCCGGTACTGCATACGCATATTCCAACATGGGCTACCTGGTTCTTGGCAGGGTGATTGAAAAAATTACAGGCATGAGTTATGAAGATTATGTAAAAACCAGCATTCTGGCACCGCTGGGGATTTTTGATATGCACATCGGTAAAAATTTATTATCAGAAAAGCAGGAAAGAGAAGTAGAATATGTTGGCAATGGATATACCAATATCTCTTGCTATGGTACAGGCCAAAGCGTGCCATGGGAGTATGGTGGTTTTAGTGTTAATGCCATGGATGCACATGGGGGCTGGATAGCATCTGCAAGAGATATGCTTAAATTGCTGGTCGCGGTGGATGGGTTTACAACAAAGCCAGATATATTAAATGCAACTACAATTAACAGCATGGTTACACCCTCTGCCAATAACCAATATTATGCTAAGGGATGGAGCGTAAATGCTTATAACAATTGGTGGCATACAGGTGCGCTGGATGGAACGGCTACAGAGCAGGTGAGAACGGCTGGTGGCTATACCTGGATAATTTTACTGAACAAAAGAAATATCACCTACAGCAATTTCTGGTCGGATATGGATAACCTTGGCTGGAATATTATTTCGGCAACCAGTACCTGGCCAACGCACGACCTGATGTTATCGCCTGTTGTAAATGCTGCAGCGTTAAATTTCACCAATTTAACCAGCAATTCAGTTACACTAAACTGGACAAAGGGCAACGGCGAAAAGCGTTTGCTGCTAATAAAACCCCTTAACAGCAATGAAACTTTTCCGCTGGATGGTACTGACTATGCTGGCGATGCTGACTACAATCTGGCAACCAATATGGGCAATAACAACAGAGTGGTTTATAATGGTACCGGCAATACTGTAACTATTACAGGCCTGCCAACAGGTGTAAACTATGTTTGCAGACTGATTGAATACAATAAAAACACTGCAACAGGCAACAACGCATTGTATTTATTAGGGAGCAACCCTACCATTACCTTTAGCACCGGCACAACCTATACTTTTACCGGTACGGGTAATTGGAATAGTGCAGTAAACTGGGGATTAACGGGCGTACCACCAGCCACCTTGCCCCTGGGGTCTGTAATAATAATTGATCCGGCGGGCACGGGTGAATGTATTTTAAATGTGCAGCAAACGCTTGCAAAAGGAGCTTCACTTACGGTAAATCCCGGAAAAAAATTCAAGGTGTTAGGTAACCTAACCATTCAATAATTGAAAATAATTCTCAATTTTTTTATTGGTATCCATCACCCAGGCAATTAAATAATCTACAACATAATGCCTAAGTTTGAATTCTAAATTTTTAGACAACATGAATATTTCCCTGCAATCAAAAACGGCTGTTGTTTGCGGCAGTTCGCAAGGTATTGGCTTTGCTTCGGCATTGGAAATGGCAAAACTCGGTACCACTTGTATTTTAATAGCAAGAAACGAATCTGCACTGCAACAAGCCGTTGAACAATTGCCAGCTTCCTACAACCAACAGCATCAATACCTGGTGGCCGATTTCAATAATCAAGAACAAGTAAAATCAGTTATTGAATCATTTGTAGCTATCAATCCGGTGCATATTTTAATTAATAATTCCGGTGGCCCTGCGGGTGGACCAATTGTAAATGCAACAGAGGAAGATTTTATTGAAACGTTCAATCGACACCTTATCTGCAACCATATTCTTACTAAAGCAGTGCTTACATCCATGAAGGAGGCCAACTATGGACGAATCATCAACATCATTTCAACCTCAGTAAAAATCCCCTTACCCAACCTCGGTGTTTCCAATACCATCAGGGGCGCTGTGGCAAGTTGGGCCAAAACAATGGCCAATGAACTCGGACAGTTTAATATCACAGTAAACAATGTGCTCCCGGGTTTTACTGATACTCAACGGTTGCAGTCTATCATAGAAAGCAATGCTATCAAAAGCAACAAAAGCATTGAAGAAGTTCAAGAGCAAATGAAAAATGATATCCCTGCTAAACGCTTTGGAACTGCTGCAGAGATTGCCAATTTGGTGGCCTTTCTTGCTTCGCCTGCTGCGGCTTATATCAACGGCACAAGCATTCCTGTTGATGGTGGCAGAACAGGATCTATTTGATTTTTTAGGCCGGGCTTTTGCATACTTATTAATGGTTTAGTGATTTGGTTGTGATGATATAATTCTATACTCTATGTTTAGAGGGTTTAAATGTTTAGAAATTACAATCCATTAATTCTTGTACAAAACAAACAATACGCTGGCAAATGCATTATTAAAGAAAATTATCAGCTTCAATAAAACAGGATTTACCACATAATATTTTAACCGCAAAAAATAAAAATGAATTTCGAAAATACATTTGCATATGCCCAACAACTCGATGAACAGGATACGTTAAAAAGTTTCCGGGAACAATTCTACATCCCCATCATTAATGAAAATGAAAGTATCTATTTTAATGGCAACTCGTTAGGATTGCAGCCCAAGGTTACACAGGATTATATATTGGATAAACTGGAAGACTGGGCCAACCTCGGTGTTGAAGGTCATTTTCATGGAAGGCAGCCCTGGTACACTTATCACGAGTTGTTTCCTCCTTTGTTATCCCCTATCGTTGGTGCGTTGCCCGATGAAATTGTGGTGATGAATGAGTTAACGGTTAACCTGCATTTGCTTATGACAACTTTCTACAGGCCAACCACCCAACGCTATAAAATTATTTGCGAAGCCAAGGCATTCCCTTCTGATCAATATGCATTTGAATCGCAGGTGTTGATACATGGATTAAATCCTGCAGATGCAATCGTAGAAGTAGCGCCGCGGCAAGGGGAACAACTATTGCATACGGAAGATATTATTGCAACCATCGAAGCAAATAAAGATAGCGTGGCACTCGTTTTATTTGGCGGCATCAATTATTACAACGGACAGGTTTTTGATATGGAAGCCATCACCGCAGCCGCTCACAAGGCAGGCGCCTATTGCGGTTTTGATCTGGCGCATGCTGCCGGTAACATACAATTGAAATTGCATGACTGGGATGCAGATTTTGCGTGCTGGTGCAGCTATAAATATTTAAACAGCGGTCCGGGTGGCATTGCAGGTGCGTTTGTTCACGAACGGCATATCACCAATACAGCTTTGCCAAGGCTTGCAGGATGGTGGGGCTACGATAAAGCGAGCAGGTTTATGATGGACAAGGGTTTTAAACCCATCCCAACTGCCGAAGGCTGGCAATTAAGCAATCCTTCCGTTATTAACATGGCTGCCCACAAAGCTTCCTTGGATATTTTTGCAGCCGCCGGAATGGAAAATTTACTGGCTAAAAGCAAACTATTAATCGACTATTTATTTTATGTAATGGAGCAAATTAATGTAAGCTCCGGCAAAAAAATTATAGAAATCATTACTCCTAAAAACGCAAGAGGTTGCCAGCTTAGCATCCAGTTAAAGCAACATACAAAAGATATTTTCAATGCACTAAAACCGCACGGTATCATCAGCGACTGGCGGGAGCCCGATGTAATAAGACTGGCGCCGGTACCGCTTTACAATAGTTTTACCGATGTGTATCATTTTGGAGAAATATTGAATTTACTTTTTAAAAACGTGCCAGAGAATCGAACCTAGATTTCGTTTCTTATAAAAATTTTTTTTGGTCCGGGCGGTTGTTTTTCAATTATGCTTCATTGGCAAATATGATTTTGTTATTGTTTCTTTTTAGTAAAAAGAAATAATAATCACTCTTCTGCTGTTTGTTCTTTATTCAGCTAAACTACGCAAAGTGTAAAATAGCGAGATGGATATTCAGGTACGTTTGAGACAGACCTTGGTAGAAACGAAATGAATTTTTTGAGCCAACCTTCTTACCTTATTATTTAGCAGAAAAAATATGATACATGGAGTCAGAATAAGATAATAAGGTTGGCGATATTTAATCAACAATTCTACTAAGGTTTAAAAGTAATTTAATAGATAACTAATTTATTAATTTTAACTATACCAATCTATTGGACAAACCTAATAACCATATACACAGCATTGCTAGCTGACTACTGGCCAATCGAATACAATTTCGAATTTTCAGAGTAAAGCTCCCCTCTCCCTTGGAGTGTACTATAAATGCGCAAATGTTTCGCTGAATAGAACTAGAAAATGCAATGCTGATTCTACATTAGCGTACAAGAAAAATGAGTCGACTAATCGAATAGTAAAAGAGCTTTGAGCTATCAGAGTCAAGCTCCCCTCTCCCCTTGGAGAGAGCCTGTCCCGATGCATCGGGAGGTTGGGGGTGAGGTCAAATGAGTTACATGGATTCCAGTTCTATAGTAGAGGAGTGAAGTCACACGGACGGCTAAATATGTGGATGTTTTATAGCCTATAAAAATCCCTTTTGAAAAAAATATGCACAGCTTTGTTCCGTCCTAAGCAGGACTAATCTTTACTACCCAATAAACAAATTCAATAATAAATTCCATTAACCGGCCCAATAATAACTACCCAATCTACCAATCATCGCTTTTACCAACGATTTATGTGGATAAGGCCTAATGATTGTAGCCTTTTTTGCCCTACATTTGCACACCGAAAACAGAACCAATCAATTTAAACTTATTTTGATATGTCAGGAGCATTAAAGGAAGTTCGTAACAGAATTAAAAGTGTACAGGGCACCCAGCAAATAACCAAAGCCATGAAGATGGTAAGCGCTGCCAAACTTCGCAGGGCACAGGATGCTATTACACAAATGCGTCCCTACGCAAAAAAGTTGCAGGAAATGCTGAGTAGTATTATTAGCAGCAGCGACGGTAATGTAAATATGGCATTGGCCGCAGAAAGGCCTGTAATCAAGGTATTGGTAATTGTTGTTACCAGCGATCGTGGTCTTTGTGGTGGCTACAACAGCAACCTGATAAAATTAGCCAAGCAAACCATTACAGACAAGTATGCTGCACAATTAGCCAAAGGAAATGTGCAAATTTTACCCGTGGGTAAAAAAGGATACGAGCATTTTAATAAAAATGGCTTCCCGGTAGTTGATAAATACTGGGATATTTTCACCGGCCTCAGTTTTGAAAAAGTACAGTCTGCCGCAAAATATGCAATGGATGCATTCGCCAATAAAGAAGTAGATGCAGTTGAACTGGTATACAGCGAATTTAAAAATGCTGGTACTCAATTATTCGTGTCGGAACAGTTTCTACCAGTACAAAAAATCGTTTCTGCAGGCAATGCTAAAAAAGCTGATTTTATTTTTGAACCCAGTCAGGAAGTATTGATTGTGGAGTTGATGCCCAAAATTTTAAATACTCAATTATACAAGGCCGTGCTGGATGCCAATGCAAGCGAACATGGTGCAAGGATGACTGCCATGGATAAAGCCAGCGAAAATGCCAATGAACTGTTGAAGGCACTTAAATTAAGTTACAACAGGGCAAGGCAGGCTGCTATTACAACAGAACTTACAGAAATTGTAAGTGGGGCTGCAGCGTTGAATGGTTAACCCCCATCGCCTAAAAGGGGTGTAAAGCAGTGATGCAATTATTACAGCAACTTCATTTAAAATCAAATTCAAAATCCCATTCGGGGATAGGGTATGGAACTCTCTCAAATAATACCACATATTGAAGCATTGATATTTGCCAGCGAAAAACCGCTGACGAATATTGATTTGGCAGAATTACTGAACAATGCACTGGGTTTTATTGATGACAGGGCTACGCTTGAACAGGTAGAAGCTGCAGTAGATGGTATCCAGGAAAAATACAGTGCCGAGTTTTATGCTTTTGAATTAAAACAAAGCGGTGGAGGCTGGCAGTTTCTTACCAAAAAAGAATTCCATAAAACGGTTGCTCAATTAAATGGCGATAAGTTCCTGAAACGCTTATCGATAGCGGCTTTGGAAACATTGGCCATCATTGCCTACAAGCAGCCAATTACCAAAAGCGAAATAGAAGCTATCCGTGGTGTTAACTGCGATTATGCTGTACAAAAATTACTGGAAAAAGATTTAGTTGTTATCGCCGGCAGAAATGAAGATGCTGTTGGCAAGCCGCTTATTTACACTACCTCTAAATCATTCATGGATTATTTTGGCATTAATTCTACCGACGATTTGCCAAAAATAAGTGAAGTGATGATGGAGGAACTGGTGCAGGCAACAGTAGTGGCACAGGCAGCCGTGGTTGATGAAACAGTGCCCACAGAAACACTTGAAGTAAAGGTGGAGGAAACTATAGCAATTGAGATCGATACAAATATAACAGCAACACCTGATGAGAATGTTGAAGGAAGTTTTGCAGTGAATGCCAACGGAGAAATTGAAGAAAGTAAACAGGATAAACAGGACGGAGAACAGGCGCAAGATTCCGAAGTATAAGATTATTACAACATAATTATCGAAAGCATGGAATCAATATTTCATGCTTTTTTTATGTCAAATTTTTACATAAAAATTAGGATTAAGTACAAACTTCGTAAAGGTATGCTTCTGCGGCCTTGAATAAAAAGTGCTAGAAATTTTCCACATCAGCCGTTAAAAAATCAAGGTTGTTTGAGCAGGGCAGAAACTTCAAAGTATCTTACTACTTACGGCGAGTTCCTTGATTTTAGAATAATATAATCAAATTAGATTTTCGATTTTATCAGTCATCCTTTTTTGAATCATTTATTAAACACTTATTTTCGCAACATGGTAAAAAATTTAACCCATCAGCAATTAATTGATATTGCCAATGAATTTGGTACACCGGTATATGTGTATCATGCAGAACGTATTGCAGACCAATATAAGAAACTACAAAAGGCGTTTAAAAACAGCAATGCCCGTTTTTTTTATGCCTGTAAGTCGCTCACCAATATCAACATTTTAAAGTATGTACAATCACTAGGCGCCAACCTCGATTGTGTAAGTGCAAATGAAGTAAAGCTTGGCCTGATGGCTGGATTTGAAAGACATAATATCCTGTACACGCCCAACTGTGTGGATTTTGATGAAATTGTAGAAGTAAAGGAATTAGGTGTAAATATTAATATTGATAACATTTCTATTCTGGAGCAGTTTGGCAATAAGTATGGCAACAGCTATCCGGTTTGCATACGCCTGAACCCTCATATTATGGCGGGAGGTAATTATAAAATCTCAACCGGGCATATTGATAGCAAGTTTGGAATATCCATACACCAGATGCGCCATATTGAACGCATTGTAAAAACCACCAGCCTCAATGTAACCGGCATACACATGCATACAGGCAGTGAAATAAAAGATATCAGGGTATTTTTAGAAGGGCTGGAAGTTATGTTCAACACGGCCAGCCATTTCCCCAACCTTGAGTTTATTGATTTAGGTAGTGGCTTTAAAGTACCGTACCAGGCAGGCGATGCGGAAACAGACATTACCACCCTCGGTGAAAAAGTTGCGCAGGCATTTGCAGATTTCGAAAAAGAGACAGGCAAAAAACTGCAGGTATGGTTTGAGCCAGGCAAATATTTAGTTAGCCAGGCCGGATACTTTATTGTAAAAGCAAATGTTATTAAGCAAACACCGGCAGCAGTTTTTGTGGGGGTAAACAGCGGCTTTAATCACCTGATACGTCCCATGATGTACGACTCCTATCATCACATTGAAAACATCAGCAACCCTGCCGGTGCTGAAAGAATTTACAATGTAGTAGGTAATATTTGTGAGACAGATACTTTTGCCTGGGACAGAAAATTGCATGATGTAAGGGAAGCCGATTTGCTGGTTTTCTATAATGCCGGTGCTTATGGTTTTGAAATGTCGAGCAATTTTAATTCCCGTTTAAAGCCTGCAGAAGTATTGCTGATAAATGGTAAGGCAAAACTCATCCGCAAGCGGGATGTTTTTGAAGATCTATTAAGAAACCAGTTGGTGGATTAAGACGCTTTTTTCATATCGAAGTCGAAATAAAAATTAGCTACTGCATGTTACTATTTAAGTGGTATCCATAAGGGTTGTTCATCCTTCCTAATAAATTTTACCTACATGTATACAAACAGTCAATCGACTTTGTAATTACCCTGTGTAAATTGGGCTAACTTAACCCTGGTAAACGAATTAAGTAATACCAAATATAATTTCATTATAAGCTCCCGATAACTATCGGGATGTGCCGGCTGAAATTATGTGCGATAGCATAGAGTGAAGGCATTTGGTAAATACCTATTGGACTAACTAGGGAGTACAATCGGTATAATATCAGGCTTTTTGAGAAAAGCCCGACGATTGATACACTTAGCAATGCTATTGAGAGTTTCGCCTTTCTATATTATTCCTGTTCACAGCTTTTTTTAAAAAAATTATTTGTAAAGTAATTATATACATTTGTAGTGACCTGTTCTTAAAATCTCGATAAACTGTGAGCAAAAACCCCTTCAATGTCCACATATTTAAATCTTCCCCATTTGCAGGATTAATTGTATTGACCGATTCTCCCAGGTTTACCATTGTTGACGCCACTAATAATTTTCTTACTGAATATCAAATAAAAGAGGCAGACGTTTTGAAAAAAAGCTTTTTCGAGATTTTCGGGAATGCCAATATTGGTGCCCCAAATAATAATTTGTCTCAGCTTGTTACCCTGTTCTCAACAATAGTACAAAACAGCACTCCTGCTAAGGTTGAGCGTCTTTATCTAAAGCCGCAAAATGACGATAAGTATGTTTTTGAAGCAAAATGTGTAGATATAGAAATAATTCCGGTATTGAATGAAACCGATTTACCGGCATCAATTATTGTATCAATAAAACACCATGAAAATAGAACTGTCTCTCATAACCTGGATGGCAAAAACAGCGCATATTACAGCAGCATAGTAGAAAACTCTTTAAATGCTTTTTTTCTTACCAAACCCGACGGCACCATCTTAGAGGGCAACAAGGCTGCCTGTGATTTGTTTGGTTACTCTTTGCAGGAATTAAGGCAAATCGGGCGTGAGGGAATCATCGATCACAGTGATGCACTTGCGCTCGAAAAAATCAGGGAAAGAAACGAAAAGGGTAAAGTAGTAGCAGAACTGGTTGGCATTAAAAAAAATGGTGAAAAATTTCCTGTGGAGGTTTCCTCTGTAAAATTTTTAGATGTGAATGGAGAGGAAAGGACATCAACTTTTATTATAGATATTACAGACAGGAAAAATGCAGAAAATGCTTTGCAGAAAAGCGAATATTTGCTGCACGAGGCACAAAAACTAGCCAAAATGGGTAGCTGGAACTTTGATTTTGCAGCAGATAAACTTACCTGGACCGAAGGACTATATGATGTGTTTGGAGCAAATAAAGAAACGTTCCATGAAACACACGGTTCATTTATAAATCTGGTTACCGAAGAGGATCGTGCATTTGTGGTTGAAACCAGCAAACAATCGCAACTAACCGGCGAGCCATTTAATATCGAATATCGCATCATCACTCCCAATGGAGAAAACAGAATAATTGAAGAATTTGGTTACTGTGAAAAAAATGCTACCGGAGATATTGTTCGCCTGTTTGGTACTGCACAGGATATTACTGAGCGCAGGCAGGTGGAGCAGGTATTAAAAACATCTGAGAGAAAATATAAAACTCTTTTTGAAGACAATCCTTTACCCATGTTTATCTGGGATTTTGAAACCCTTAATATAATCGATTGTAATGAAGAGGCACTCATTAAATATGGTTATACAAGACCCGAGTTTTTACAACTATCCATACGGGACATCCGTCCCAAAGAAGACATCGATTTAATTAAAAATGCTACAGCAAACGAAACTGTATACGGAAAAATACATAAAGAGGTGTGGCGCCATTTAAAAAAGAATGGCGAATTGATGCTAATGGAAGTTAACGCTCATTTAATGGACTATAATGGTAGAAGGGCAGCTTTGGTACTGTTAAATGATGTTACAGAAAAACTGGAAACAGAAAAAGCTGTATTGCTAAGCAATGAAAGGTTTACTTATCTAAACCTGGTTACGGATGATGTAATTTATGACTGGGATATTGTGAACGACTCTTTTGCATGGGGCGAAAGTTTTAACCGCATTTTTAATTATCAATCCCAGATAGAAAATTTTTATTTCAACAGTTGGATAAAACTGATGCACCCCGATGATGTTGAACCTGGTGAAAAACCATGGCAACTTTTTTTAGCCGATAAAAATAAGTTTAAGTGGGAGCATGAATTTCGTTTTAAACGGGGCGATAACAGCTATGCACTTGTAGAAGAAATTGGCTACCTCATAAGAGATGAAAATGGAAATCCCAAGAGAATGATTGGGGTATTAAGAGATCAGACACAGCATAAAAAACAAGAACAGCACTTAAAATTGTTGGAATCTGTTATCACCAATACCAACGATGCTGTTTTAATAACCGAAGCAGAACCTTTAGATGAACCCGGCCCTAAAATAATTTATGTAAATGAAGCATTTTTAAAAATGACTGGCTACAACGCCGATGAAGTAATTGGCAAGACACCCCGTATTTTACAAGGTCCAAAATCTGACAAAACAGCATTAGCCCGTTTATCAAAAGCACTGCGTAACTGGGAGTCATGCGAAATAACTACCGTTAATTACAAAAAAAATGGTGACGAATTCTGGGTCAATTTTACCCCTACTCCAATAGCCGACGAGAAGGGAAGATTTACCCATTGGATATCAATTCAGCGGGATGTTACTCAAAGTAAAAATGAAGAACAGCAAAAGTTACTATTGGTAGAAATCAGCAGGATTTTCAATCAGCCCAAATCATTTGCCCAAACGCTCAACCAGGTACTACAGGCAATTGTTGCTTCGGGCAACTTGTGCATGGCCGAAGCATGGATGATAGATAACGATAAAAAGAAATTGAATCTGTTAGCAAAACATACTGTAGGAGATAAAACAGCATTATTGTATTCAGAAAATATCGATTTTACAAACGTAGCTATTGGCGAAGGACTTCCGGGAATAGTTGGGCAAACCCAAACCATTCATCAATGGAACGTAGATGTAAATGAAGATTATTTTATTCGTAAAAAGGAAGCCATTCAAGCTGGAATAAAAAAGATTATTGGCATTCCCTTATTTTATAATGAAACCGTTATTGGCTCAATTTTACTGGGTAGCAATTCATCTGAAAAAATACAGAACGAATTTATTTTTCAATCCCAAGATTTCAGTGTGCACTTAGGCGCCGAAATAAAACGCAAGCAATTAGAACAGGAGCTAAACCAGGTATTTGATTATTCAAATGATATCATTTGCATCGCAGATTTTAATGGATATTTTAAAAAGATAAATCCTGTAGCATCCGAATTACTGGGCTATACACAGGAAGAATTGCTCAATAAACCTTTTAGTGAATTTGTGCACCCTGATGATCAGAATCTAACCTTAAAAGTGTTCGATACGCATGGTAGCGGTGCGAATGTTGATTATTTTGAAAATCGCTATATCACTAAATCCGGCCAAACAATTTGGTTGGCATGGTCAGCCACTTCCTCACTTGAAGATAGATTGGTATTTGCTGTTGCCAAAGATGTTACAGATAAAAAAAAGCTGCAAGACTTATTAGATAAAGCAAACCGGCTGGCTCGTATCGGAAGCTGGGAAATTGATTTCGAAAAAGAAGGGAATTACCTGGTATATTGGTCGCCTATCACAAAAGATATGCTGGAGGTGAACGATGATTATAGACCCTCAATTAACGGTATATTAGAATTGTATCAGGGAGAAAGTAAACAAATAAAACAGTCGGCTCTTGAGCAGTTGATTGCTACGGGAAAAGAGTTTGATCTGGAGCTATTGGTGAATACTGCAAAAGGTAAGGCAATGTGGATTCGCTGTACTGGCCACTCTGAGCGGCTGGATGGGAAGTGTATTAAAATATTTGGAAGCTTCCAGGATATCGATGAACAAAAAAAAGCAGCAATCAAACTAGCGGAAAGCGAAAATAGATTTCGTACTATTTTAGAAGCTGAACCCGAATGTATAAAATTATTAGGCCCGGCTGGCGAATTATTAATGATGAACCCGGCTGGCCTTGCAATGATTGAAGTGGACAGTGTGGAACAAGTGGCAAATAAATCTATATTGAAAATCATTTTACCAGAACACCGATCAGCGTTTTTGAATCTTTCAAAAAAAGTTTTTAAGGGCGAATCCGGAAAACTGGTATTTGAAATAGAAGGATTAAAAGGTACCCGCCGCTGGCTGGAAACGCATGCCGTTCCATTGAAAAATGAGCTTGGAGAAATAATTTCTTTATTGGGCGTAACCAGGGATATCACCGAAACTAAAAAGGCAGAAGAAAGCATCCGCCAATCCAATGAACGTTTTGAAAAAGTTACCGAGGCTACCAATGATGCTATCTGGGACTGGGATATTGTAAATGATAACCTGTATCGGGGTAATGGTTTTAATACGTTGTTTGGCTACGAATTAAATAAAAGCATGCATGCCGCCGATTTCTGGCAGGACAATTTCCATTCGGAAGACTTAAACCTCATAAAAGAAAGTTTACAGAAAGTAATTGAAGACCGCAACGCAACACATTGGCAACAGGAGTATAGAATAATAAAAAATACCGGAGATATTGCCACAGTTATAGATAGAGGTATTATCATTCGCAACAATACCGGCAAGGCAATTAGAATGGTAGGCGCTATGACGGATATTACTTACCGAAAGGAATATGAAAATTCTCTTAAACAACTGAATGAAACATTAGCGCAAAATGCACAACAGTTGTCTTTTACTAATAAAGAACTGGAGCAGTTTGCTTATGTGGCCTCTCATGATTTACAGGAGCCTTTAAGGATGGTGACCAGTTTTTTAATCCAGTTGGAAAAAAAATATGGAGATAGGTTAGATGACAATGGAAAAAAGTATATCTATTTTGCGGTTGATGGCGCTAAAAGAATGCGGCAGATTATTTTGGACTTGCTTGAATTTTCAAGAGTGGGCAGGGTGAAAGATGATATTGAGCAAGTGAATTGCAATGAACTGGTAAGTGATGTACTTTTGTTATTAACCAATCAAATCGAAGAGTCACATGCATCAATAACCGTTGAAAACCTGCCATTAATCAGTACTTATAAAACACCCTTAAGGCAGGTTTTTCAAAATTTAATCGGCAATGCCTTAAAATACCGGCAAAGTGAAAAAGCACCTGTTATTACTATAAGTTGTAAAGAGATACCAGAATACTGGATGTTTAGTATTAAGGATAATGGAATAGGTATAAACAAAGAATATTTCGAAAAAATATTTATCATCTTTCAACGCTTGCATAATAAAGATGAATATACCGGTACAGGGATAGGGTTGGCAATAGTAAAAAAAATCATCAATAATCTTGATGGAAAAATATGGTTAGAATCTGAGGAAGGCACGGGAACTGTATTTTATTTTACACTTCCTAAATAACAAAATAAAATGAAAATCTGGAACAGCTATACTCAACTTATTAAACGTAACTGTGCCAACAAGCCAGATGCAAAAAAGAACCTTTCCTATTGGCGTAACAATCTTTTTGCAGGTATAATAATCTATTTATTACCCTTTTGTTTTGTTGCCTTAATACCCAGTTTATATTTTGTAACAGTTGTTATTAAACAGTATGGAATTACCCTGTTAGATTTGGGTGCGTTGATCTGCATATTGATTGTGGCCTTCTTACCGGGTATTTCCATTCTTGTTCGTAAAATTATTTTTATAGTAACGTTCCATCTTTTTAGTGTTATGATATTGTACTATACCGGCGTATATGGCGGAGGATTTATTTACCTGCAGGCAGCAAGTATATTCTTAATCCTCATCTTCCCTTCAAAATATGCTTACTGGACTGTGCTTATAAATATTTTTATTTGCCTGATGTTTGGTTTCGCCCGTTCATGGAGTTTGTTGCCATGGCCAGGTAATTATCAAACCTCACTAGGTGCATGGGTAGCAGTATCATCTAACCTGATTTTTTTAACTTTACTGGAGGCCGCACTTATTCCCAAACTTTTTACCGGTTTGGAACAAACCATAGAAAAAGAAACACAATTACAACTGCAATCCAACAGTCAGCAAAAGCTGCTGGAGCAAAACATGCAAATGCTCGAGCTAAAAAATAATGAATTGGAACAATTCGCATACGTTGCTTCGCATGATTTACAGGAGCCTTTGCGGATGATAACTAGTTTTTTAAGCCTCTTAGAAAAAAAATATTCAACTATCATTGATGATAAAGGGAAAGAATATATTGCTGTTGCTAAAGATGGAGCTGTAAGAATGCGGCAAATTATTATTGATTTGCTGGAATATTCCCGTGCAGGCCGCAACGAAGCCCCGTTAGAAGAAGTAGATTTAAATGAACTGATTAATGAAATAAAAATTCTTTATAAAAAACAAATAGAAGAAAAACAGGCTGTCTTAATTTCAGATTTA
Organism: Chitinophagales bacterium; assembly: GCA_038320245.1. Classification (GTDB taxonomy): domain Bacteria; phylum Bacteroidota; class Bacteroidia; order Chitinophagales; family Chitinophagaceae; genus Ferruginibacter. The sequence goes on from JBBQEA010000032.1 coordinate 27,015, forward strand.
TTGCCAGTTGTACATTTATACAGGTCACCTATGCGTCAGGTTTTTCAAAACCTTATTAGCAATGCATTAAAATATACTAAACCAGAAATTCCTTTGCAAATAAAGATTAAGGTAAAGGATGCAGTAACCCATTGGCAATTTGCCATAAGTGATAACGGTATTGGAATTTTACCGGAAAATTATGATAAGATATTTATTATATTTCAACGCTTACATACAAAGGCAGAATATGCCGGCACCGGAATTGGCCTTGCTTTAGTGAAAAAGATTGTAGATAATCTTGGTGGAAAAATTTGGGTAGCATCTGAAGAAGGCAAGGGAAGTACATTTTATTTTACTGTTTTGAAAAATAAAATCCAATGATATATCCAGAAAATCCAGTAAACGAAGCTGAAAGGCTTCAGGCATTGGCCAGTTATAATATTGTAGATTCTTTAGCAGAAGGAGAATACGATAATCTTACAAAATTAGCGTCCTTTATATGTAACACGCCAATATCACTGATAACTTTTATTGATAAGGAAAAGGAGTTTCGTAAATCGGCCTACGGTCTTCCCCGCACAGATTCAAACAGGAATCTAACTTTTTGCGCCCATGCCATACTCACTCCATCACAATTTACAATTGTGCCCGATGCAAGACTAGATAAACGCTTTGAAAATAACCCATCGGTAACAGGAAACCCAGATATAATTTTTTATGCTGGAATGCCACTTGTAACTGCTGAGGGTTTTCCATTAGGAATGCTTTGCGTAATTGATCACCAACCAAGGGAATTATCTGCGAGCCAGATTGAGGCAATACAAAACCTGAGTAAACAGATAGTAAAATTATTAGAACTCAGAAAGTCTATTCAATTGCTAAATGCCTCACAAAACAAATTGGAAGAATATGCAGCGCAAATGAAAGCATTTGCGCACATTGCCTCACACGATTTAAAAGAGCCTGCCAGAATGGTTAACAGTTTTATGAACCAATTGGAAGTTAACTATGCCAGCCAACTAGATGAGCGGGCCAAAAAATATATACATTTTGCTTCGGATGGCGCCAGCCGTATGACTATTTTGATTGATGACCTGCTTGCTTTTTCAACAACGGAATCTTTGGATACTGTAAGAGAGGAAATTAATTTGGAGAATCTGCTACAGGAAGTAGTAGCACTTTTATCGGGAGTAATCAATGAAAAGAATGCAATTGTGGAATGGAATAATTTACCCGTAATTACAGCACCAGTAATGGCCATAAAACTGATTTTTCAAAATCTAATTGGCAATGCAATCAAGTACCAGGCTAAAGGCATACAACCCAAGGTAAACATTACCGCAATTAAAACAGATACCCACTGGCAATTTGAAGTGATGGATAATGGTATTGGTATTGATAAAGAACACCAGGAAGAAATTTTTCAACTTTTTAAGAGACTGCATTCCAAAAAGGAATATCCAGGTACAGGCTTGGGGCTTGCTACCTGTAAAAAAATAGTAGAATCCTTAGGTGGATCAATTGGGGTAAAAAAAGCAGCCGGAGGTGGTAGTGTTTTTATATTTTCTATAAAAAAAACTTAAATTACAGTTTACTACATCAAACTGCTTAAACAAAAAAATCCTGCTTTATGAAGCCTGTCCATATTTTATTGGTAGAAGATAACGAAGGCGATATGCTGCTTACCACAGGAGCTTTTAAACATGGCAAAATTATCAATAAGTTGTCTGTTGCTAATGATGGAGAAGAGGCCATTAGTTTTTTGACCAAAAATGGTAAATATATCAATGAACCGCTACCCAATTTATTGTTACCGGATATTAACCTTCCCAAAAAAAATAGCCTCGAAGTATTACAGTTAATTAAAACAGAGGCCAATCTAAAACAGAGACCGGTAAGGATTACCACTTCCCCCAACAAAGTAGATATTGTATCCGTTTATAAACATTATGCAAACTGTTATATCTCTAAACCGGATGTAGTAAATACATCTCTTGATGAAATATCAAATATAAAAACCTTCCGGATGTCTATTGTCACATTACCTTTAAAATCTGTTGTGGGATGATTAGAAATACTGTCAAAATAAATCTTCTGATTATAGAAGATAATATGGGCGACTTTACGCTCATTAAGGATTATCTGGAAGAGCAATTTGTATCCCCAGCAATTACCCATGCTAAAAATTTCATTTCCGCCAAAACATTACTAGCCGAACAGGGGATGAAATATGATGTTATCCTGCTGGATTTATCTTTACCTGACAAGAGTGGAGAAGAACTAATAAACGAAGTGCGGTCTTTTTCTAAGGAATGTCTGATTATTGTTCTTACTGGCTTTCAGGATATTGATTTTAGTATTAAGTCGCTGTCAATGGGTGTTTCAGATTATCTGTTAAAAGACGATATCAATGCTACGTCTCTTTATAAAAGTATAATTTTTACCATCGAACGGCACAAGACCAATCTACAATTAGTTGAATCTGAAAAAAGATTCGGTAACCTGTTTCACATGAGTCCTCAACCTATGTGGGTGTATGAACCAGAAACATTTAGGTTTATCCAGGTAAATGAAGCTGCTGTTGAAAAATATGGGTATAGTGAAAATGAATTCCTCAATATGACTATACTGGATATAAGACCTATAGAAGAAGCAGAAAAGGTAAAAGAGTCCGTTAATTTACGCATAAGTAATTCCAGGTTCGAAAATACATTATCAGGAAGATTTGTTCATCGCAGGAAAACCGGTGAGCTAATTGAAGTAGAGGTATACAGCAATCAAATCGTTCTGGATGCAAAATTATACAGATCAGTTATTGCTGTTGATGTAACAGAAAAAATTGCTTTTGAACAAAGGCTAACCAAGGCAATTATTAAAGCCCAGGAAGATGAACGATATGAAATTGGCGGAGAGCTACATGATAATGTTTGTCAGATATTAGCTATCAGTCAAATAAGCCTTGGCATGCTCCAAAAATCTTTACCAGAATCAGCTTTGCATCATTATGAGTTGGTGAGAAATTATATCTCCATGGCCTCCTTAGAAATCCGAAACCTCTCTCACAGGCTTGCTCCTGCTTTTTTTGATGACTCCACACTTTTTGATTCATTTGAACTATTGTTAAATAGTTTCAATATCGAAAATAAATATGTTGTCAATTTATATTTTGATAATGCAATTAATGGATACCCTTTTGCAAGGGATATGCAGCTTAATTTATATAGAATATTGCAGGAACAATTAAGGAATATTTTTAAATATGCCGCAGCAAGTACAATAGAGGTTGATTTAGTTATGCATAAAAAAAATCTAAAAATGAGAATAGCAGATGACGGAGTTGGTTTTGATATGCATTTGGTTAAAGAAGGAATAGGGCTTGCTAACATGAAAAGACGTACAGAATTATTTTCCGGAAAATTTAGCGTCGTAAGTTCACCAGGCGGGGGATGTGAAATAGTCGTAGATATTCCAATTCAGGAATGATCCCAGGTTTCATCCTTTTTTTTATCTCATATTAGTTAAGAATGATAAAATGACCATCTGCAATTAGCTCCAATATGATGCACACGCTTAAAGCATAACGACATACGCTCCCGAATGTGGGTCACAATAATCCGGCATCTATAAAATACTAATGATAAGTAATACCAAATATAATTTCGGCACAGCACTAACAACAGCGAATAATCAGTATAAATTTAAAAATCCATCAAATCCCAAAACAAAAAACCCCTTCGAAAAAAATCGAAGGGGTAGGGTTCTTGAGTCGGGATGGCAGGATTCGAACCTGCGACCTCCTGGTCCCAAACCAGGCGCGATACCGGGCTACGCTACATCCCGAACTTAGTTCCAAAAAAGGAACCCGGTGTTTATTAAACCATTTTTTAAGACGAGATGAAATGAACTGCCTTTCAGCTAATTTATAAACACCAACATCTTACAGATAAGAACTTTGTGCGGAGAGGGTGGGAGTCGAACCCACGGTACAGTTTAACCCGTACGACGATTTAGCAAACCGTTCCTTTCGGCCACTCAGGCACCTCTCCTACCTGCCCTATTTATTAAGGGGTTGCAAAAATAAGCTTCAACATTGTAATACCCAAAACAAATTGATAAATATC
>JBBQEA010000033.1:0-30989 GCA_038320245.1 Chitinophagales bacterium
TTGGCTAAAAAATGTGCTGGAAAGAATGCACCTCTACAACACCAGCAATATACACGAACTATTGCCACAAAACTGGAACCCTGAAGACTAAGCCTTCAGGCTTTTTTTTGATTGGGAGAATGGGTTGGACGGTGGCTTACATTGCAATGCCTTTATTTATTTTGCGTCAGAATAAAATTAAAGGCTGCTATAATGGCATGTAATCAAATGGCGAAAAAATTCTTCCAGGACGGAGATAAAATGTCAGCCGATAATTATATTGGGAGAATTCTAGGCTGTCATTTTTAATGAGGATGTTAGGTTTTTAGGTGAGCAAATTAAATACACATTATCACCCGTTTTGGCTTAACGAATTTAAAAATGTAACTAAAAAGTATATAGTGATTTTATACTTTATTTTCGAAATAATTTTATTTGGAATAGTTTGTTGTTTCATCGAGGCAAAAAATATTGAAACTTTCACTTTCTCAATTCCTAAAACTTGTCGGAAAGTGGAATTAACCTTAAATCATACTGGGATGTTGAAAGCTATGTTTACATAGGTTCTACGAATTCAAAGTTGAATATGCAAGCGGGTAAATTTTTAACATGCAATATTTTTTAATTTGATGTTTGTTCTGATAGAAATTAAAAATAAGCAAAGTGTTTAATTGCATATTTGCATTGTTCCCGTCCAGAGATTTTAATTATAAAAGCGAAAGCATTTTCCCATTTAGTATAACCGGCTATGAAATATGTGTCTCAAATTTTAGAAATAAGGGGCCAAACGAATATTATTGCTGTTACAAATAGCTCAAAAAAAAGTACTGATTCAGGAAACTTTAGAACCTCAAACTTTCTTGTTTTTAGTATTTTTTGTCTGCGGATAGACCTTTGTTACAGGTCGTATTCAGCACAGATAACACCATTTTTTATTGATGAAAGAAGAAACAAACGGCGCCAAATTCATCCAATACTTTTCTTGTTTTTATTTAGAAGTCTTAATTCGTAGTTCACGAAATAGTGTAATATGGAATAGACAGGTGCCGGGTATTCAGGCCTTTCGCAAATAAATTAATCTGTTAACAAAATAATAAAGAAGGCACAGCGTTTATATAACAACCTCAGGTAATACCGCTTGTGCTTGGTAAACAAGATGTTTTCTTTGGGGGTTACAGAACCAAATTAGGTTCGTAAACGAAGACCCGATTTCTATCGGGTCTTTTGTATTTGTAGTAATTTAACCGGCTATTTTTAGCCTAAGCACGTTGTATAAATTGTATTAGGTAGTAATTCTTTTTTTATGTACAGCTGGCTTTGCCAGTTTTTTTACCTTAGTTGTAGCGTACTTTTTTATAAATAGGAGGGGTTTAACATCGGTTGCGCCACTTTCGTCTTTCTTCAGTTTAAAATAATAGGTTACCGATTGCTTATTCCCTGATTGTTCTTCCTCGATTTTCACAAAAACAGGGGAATGCAGTACACTATCTTTTTCTTTCCTGGAGACAAGAGCCAGTACTGGTTCATTTTCCCCGGTCTTAGCTTGCAAAGCTTCTTCATTTACCATTGCCAATACTTCATAATCTCCATCATTTCCAATCTGCTCTTTTTTCAGGGAGTGTTTTTTAACAGAAGTTGCTGGCTTTGGTAATATTGCCTTTGCCAGAATTTTGTCTGCAATAATGGGTGCAATTTGCTCTCTTTCACTTGAGGCGATAGCGGGATTGTTTTTAATGAATAATGCTGTTGGTTTTACTGCGATTTCATCTTCGCCTTGTAGGGGCTTCTTATTACTAAAAGAAGGGAGCAAACAGATGGCGATGAAGATTAAAAGGCTCAAACCTAACAGTTGAAACTTTTGAAAGCGGCTGGTATTTACCTGCACAGAGTGTTGAGCAAACAACCGTTTTATCCGCTGTAGTAATATTTTTTTATCATTCGTCGCGGATACTGCGAGTCGTAATTGTTGGTGTCTTTGTTCTTCCAGTACCAAAAGTGCCCTTGCATATTCCTTTTGATTGTAGCGAAAGTTGATCACCCAATCGTCACAGCAGTTTTCCCTTTCCTTTTTTGCAATTGCATTCAGCAGGGTAACAAAGGGATTAAAAAATAGGATAAGGGCTACCAGCGACTGTAAGAGATTCAATAGAAAATCATTCCTTTTTATGTGAGCCAGCTCGTGTAGCAAGATGGCGTTTACCTGGTCGGTGCTTAGATGATTGATAACAGCAGCAGGCAGCAGTATAACGGGTTTAATAAATCCGGTTACTGATGGCACATCCACATGGCTTGAAAACCAAACCTGCACCTTTTTTTTGATACCCAGGTGCAGCGCTGTGGTTGCGGTGAAAAGACGTATATCTGCAGGAGCTTTTAATAAGCCTTTTTTACTGACAAAACGGAGTTGCAGATACTGCCGGACAAATTGATAAATGTGGAAGCCCAGTATTGCAAAATATGCAACGGCCACGAAAGGAAGTATTTGATTTAGTAATTCAACCTGAATTATCCAGTGTAGTGAAGAGGCAATATTTGAGGTGGTCAGCTGGACATAGTTTTGCAGCGCAGTAAAACCAAACCAAATGGCGGAAATAAAAATAAGGGATAAGCTAAGCTGGTATCTTACTAATGCCGGTAATTTTTTATGGAAATAAGTAGCAGATTGATATAGCGTCCATAAAATGGCTGCCTGCCAAAAACTATTGGCAACGGCCCAACCTATTGACTGTAAAAAATAAGCCTTTTCAAAAAAAGATGTAAGCATAACACCTGTAAATTAGATGCTGTTTAAATAATTCCTGATTTCTTCCAACTCTTCTTTAGAAGTTTTATGATTACCCAATGCCTGCATTACCAATTGGGCAGAAGAGCCTGCGAAAAGAGAATCAATCATCCTGTTTAAAAATAAATCCTGCGTTTTTTCCTTGGTTACAGCAGGCGTATAAATATGTGTTTTACTGCTACTGTCCCGCGTAACCAGTCCTTTTTCAAACATGATCTGCATTAGCTTAAGCGTTGTTGTATACCCAGCTTCCTTCACTTTTAGTAATTCTTCATGTACGTCTCTTACTGTTGCAGTTTGCTTTTGCCATAACACCTGCAATATTTCCAACTCACCTTCAGTAGGCCTTGTATTTTTTATAAGCGTCATAATACGATGTTTTTCGTATGTAAATATAAAAATAAATTTCTTAAAGAAACCAAAATATTCACAAGAGGGCAGTATAGGGGATCAGCGTACTTTTCTGCGAGTGGTTAGTGATATCAACCAAGGCACTGAATGCACCCCAAAACAAAAGCCCCGGTGTTTTTCACCGGGGCCTGATTGCAGTTAATTTTGAAAAGTTATTTTTTGTCGCTGCTCATTTTTATCATGGTTTCAATTTGCGCCTTCCTGTTAGCTTCAATTTTATCATGATGCAGTTTGGCAAGAGTAGGGGCAATTACCAATGATACAATACTCATCAATTTGATTAGAATATTCATAGATGGTCCTGAAGTATCTTTAAATGGATCACCTACTGTATCACCCGTAACAGAAGCCTTGTGTGGATCTGATTTTTTATAGTACATGGTACCATTAATATCAACGCCTTTTTCAAAAGATTTTTTAGCATTATCCCATGCACCGCCGGCATTGTTTTGAAAGATACCCATCAACACACCACTAACCGTTGCACCTGCTAAAAATCCTCCCAATACTTCCGGCCCAAAAATAAACCCAATCACAATCGGTGTTAACAGGGCGATGGCGCCCGGCAGCATCATTTTTTTAAGAGAGGCCTCAGTAGAAATCGCCACACATTTATCATATTCCGGTTTGCCGGTACCTTCCATAATACCCGGAATGGTACGGAACTGGCGGCGAACTTCTTCAACCATTGCCATAGCCGCTTCGCCTACCGCACGTATGGCGAGAGAAGAAAATATAAAGGGAATCATTCCACCTACAAATAAACCAGCCAATACATCTGCGTGGTAAATATCAATGCCGTCAATACCGGCAATACCTACAAACGCGGCAAACAAAGCCAGTGCAGTCAACGCTGCTGAAGCAATGGCAAAACCTTTACCACTTGCTGCAGTAGTATTACCCACGGCATCCAGGATATCTGTTTTTTCACGAACATCGGCAGGCAATTCACTCATTTCAGCAATTCCACCAGCGTTATCAGCGATGGGGCCAAAAGCATCGATTGCTAATTGCATGGCCGTTGTAGCCATCATACCGGCAGCCGCAATTGCTACACCGTATAAACCGGCGCAGGCATAAGATCCATAAATACCACCAGCCAAAACAAGGATAGGTAATAAAGTACTTTCCATACCTACCGCAAGACCTCCAATAATATTAGTAGCATGTCCTGTAGCGGACTGGCGAATGATACTCATTACCGGGCGTTTGCCCATGGCAGTATAATATTCAGTAATGATGCTCATTAAAGCACCTACTAACAAACCAACCATAATAGCACCAAATACGCCGGTTTTTGTAAATTCATGACCACGCAGTGTCATCTGCTCGGGCATTAAGAAATTTACAAGGAAATAACAGCCAATAGCAGTGAGTACCATAGAACCCCAGTTTCCCATATTCAATGCATTCTGTACTTTGTGTGTGCTTAGTCCGGCAGTTTCAGAAATGCGGACAAAGAAGGTTCCGATGATTGAAAAGATAATACCCATAGCAGCAATCAACATCGGTAATAAGATAGGAGATAAGCCACCATATGCATCACCTGCAGCAGCAGTTTCTCTTCCAAGTACCATGGTTGCCAGAACGGTAGCCACATAACTGCCAAAAAGATCGGCACCCATACCAGCAACATCACCAACATTATCGCCAACATTATCAGCTATAGTAGCAGGGTTGCGGGGATCATCTTCCGGAATGCCAGCTTCTACTTTACCTACTAAATCTGCTCCCACATCGGCAGCTTTAGTATAAATACCGCCACCTACACGTGCAAATAAGGCAATAGACTCTGCGCCTAAAGAAAAACCAGTTAATATTTCGATTGCTTTTTCAAGGGCTAACCTGTATTCTTCTGAACCAACAGTATAACCAGCAACAAACGTGGTGTATAAAACAATGAACAAACTGCCTAGTCCTAACACCGCCAGGCCTGCAACACCCATACCCATTACGCTTCCGCCAGTAAATGAAACTGACAATGCTTTGCTTAAACTTGTTCTCGCAGCCTGCGCAGTACGTACATTGGCTTTGGTAGCTACCTTCATACCAATAAAACCAGCCAGCGCACTAAAAAATGCACCTACAACAAATGCAAGTGCAATACTCCAATGACTGTTGGCATTGCTGTATCCCATAACACCCAACAATAAGGCACCGATGATTACAAAGTACATCAGGATTTTGTATTCGGCTTTTAAAAAAGCCATGGCACCTTCAGCAATATAAGTACTGATTTCTTTCATGCGTTCGTTACCGGCATCTTGTTTAGATACCCAGGCAAACTTGATAAAAGTGTACAAAAGGCCAACAATGCCCAATGCAGGAACTACGTAAAACAATTTGTCCATAATAAATATATATTGTTAAAATTTGGAGGGCAAAAATAGGGTAATTGCTTCAAAAACAGTTAAAAATAGCCTTTTTTGAAAACAATCGGCGTTTTTAAGCTGGCGGCAATAAAACAAATAGCAACTGGAAACTTTAAGTCAAAAATGTACCGCAGTTCTGTTCAAATAGGGCAAAATGCCGCTACCAGCGGTAAAAAATGCCTACGATTAAACTGGTAATCCATATCAATTTGTAATTAACAAGCGGCTAACAAACTGTTATTATAATAAGGTTACATTTGAATCACAATTAAAAAATTAAAATTTACAATTATGAAAAAATTAATGATTGCCTTCTGTATGATGCTGGGTTTTGCCGGTGTAGCAACAGCACAAACGGCAGCAAAAGCTACCACTGCAAAGCCAACTGAAATGAAAGTTGTAAAAAAAGACGCAACTGCTAAAGTGGTTAAGATGGATAAAACAAAGCCGGTTGCTGCAAATGGCCTTAAAGCCGATGGAACGCCGGATATGAGGCTAAAGGAAAATAAGGATAAAGCAAAAGCCGCAGCAACTACCACCGGCCCCAAAAAGAAAGACGGAACTCCCGACTTGCGTTACAAAGAAAATAAGAAGAAAAATTAATAGTAATGAATACAATAAGGCACCAGCTAATCACTGGTGCTTTTTTTTTGTTGAATTTTTAAAAAAGCTGCCCCAAGGTTGTCAATGAGATCGCTTGCGATCATCGCTTCCTGGGACGTTTTTTCTGCAGCAATATCTCCAGCAAGTCCGTGCAAATAAACGCCCAAAATAGCAGCTTCTTTTGCAGGATAGCCCTGGGAAAGCAATCCACAAATAATACCTGTTAACGTATCGCCGGTACCGGCAGTAGCCATGCCAGCATTACCGGTGGTATTAAAATAATGTATTCCATCAGGGCAGGCGATAAAAGTATAATGCCCTTTTAAGATAATATAACACCCAAGGGTATGCGCTTTTTCTGCGGCGAGCTGCAGTCGTTCCAGATCGTTGGTTGTTTTTCCAAACAGCTGCTCAAATTCGCCGGTGTGTGGAGTGAGTATGGCAGGATTTTTTTTTCTTAAATACAACTTGTTTAAAAAAGTACTCAGCAGCGACAGGGCGGAGGCATCTATAACCAACGGTCCTTCCCAGGCAGATAATAATTTATTAAGCAATTGTTTGTTGGCGGCAGATTTTCCCAGGCCGGGTCCGATTGCAATGGCTGATTTTTTTATCCAGGTTGTAACGGGGTCTTTTTCAGAACTCGTAATGGCCTCGGGAAGGCTGGTATGAATGATGGCTTCGCAGTCAGGCGCCACATGGATGGTTACCAGGCCAGCACCACTTCTTATGCAGGCCTTGCTGCAAAGTACTGCAGCCCCCATCATATTTTTACTGCCTGCGTATAGCAAGGCATTGCCAAAAGTATATTTATGAGCAACCTGATTTCGGGGCTTATAAATACTGTTGATCAATTGTTCGTCTGTATTTTCAAAAGCAGCCGAAGTAATTTCATAATATTTTTTGCTTAGCCCGATGGATAGTAAATGAATTTGACCTATGTAGACCGCATTTTGTGGCAGTAGAAATGTTAATTTATATGTTTCGAAACTGAGAGTATAAGTAGCTTTAACAATAGCGTCATCACCTGTGTACATATCTGCAGGTAAGCCAGAAGGCATATCAATGCTGACAACAGTTGCATTTTGGTTGTTGATGTAGTTTACCACTTGGGCTGGAAGGCTTTTTAACGGCCGATTGACACCGGTTCCAAACAATGCATCAATCAACACGGTATTTTTTAAAACCAGGGGAAAATCTGCTGCCACTTGCAGCGTAACGACATCCATTTTCAAAGTTTTTAATAGCCGCAGATTAACAGCAAAGTTGTCGCTGGAATTTTTGCTGGCAAGGACGTATACTGATACTTTGTATTTAGCCTTGTGTAACAGCCGTGCAATCGCCAACCCATCTCCTCCATTGTTACCCGACCCACAAAACACCATTATTTTTTTGGAAGAAGGAATATTTTTTCTGATCCAGTCAGAACAAGCACTGGCGGCTCTTTCCATTAAATCAATGCTTGTAATGGGTTCTTCCTTGATAGTAAATGCATCCCATGCTCTTATTTGCTGCGCAGAAAATATTTTCATCTGGTAAAAGTAAAATAACAAAATGGATAGCTATTTTTATTTAAATTCTTCCAGCTATGTAAACATGTAGTGATTTAGATGAAAGCATCACATTTTAAATAATGTGCAGCATAAAATAGTTCGTTCGTAAAGGCGCTATCAAAGGAAGAGGATGGTTCAATTAATTAAAAAACCGGTTTGCTTTTTGCCAAACCGGTTTGAGTAATTTTTTTAGAAGGTAAACCTGGCAGACACTCCCACGCCGCTGGCTTCAAAGCCAACATTGGTAATCAGGTTTAGTTCCGGCTTCCAGTCAACAGAAATATTCAATGGTATTTGCTCAAATTTATAATCCAATCCTGCCATCCCGGCGGCACCGATAAAACTGGTACTGTACCGGAAAGCAGCATACCCGCCCGCGCCAACAAACCAGTTCAGGTGTTCAGCTGATTCAATCGGGTGATGCCACTCGTACAGTGCACATAACCCAATACCATTACTTACGCCTACGATTCCTTCAACCGCATTGGTTGCGTTTAAAAAATGTTTGATAGTAAAGCCAGGTGAAATGTTAGCTGAATTAGGACCGAGGCGGATACCGACCGCATTATTGTATTCTTGTGCACTCGCAGCAAGAGTAAAAAAGAGGATACTGAAAACAAAAACAATTTTTTTCATGATAACTATTTTAAAGGTTCTATAAACTAATATTCGGTCAACAAGGTGTTGCCATGCAATAATACAATGGTGTAACGCCGCATGAAATAATTTGGCTGTTAATGCTTTGTAAAAAATTATCCCGCCTAATATCAATTACACAGACATTATTGCTACATAAATATTTTACTATTATTGTAAGGCGGCTAAACAAAAAACATCCCAACAGAAATAGCTATATATTTATGCATCATCCCGCCACTTTTGACCAATGTTTCTTACACCGGTTTAATCAGCCACTCAATATTTACTCTTCGTTAAAATTGAGAGCGTTTAGAAACAAAGGCACTGGACAGAAAGTAAATGGAAATTAAAATAGTTAATTAATGCAATCCAGCCAGCTACCAAAACGACTTCAATCAATTGATGTTTTTAGAGCCATCACTATGTTACTGATGGTTTTTGTGAATGACGCTTCCAGTGTGAAAGGCCTTCCCGCCTGGTTAGGACACATGGGCGGAGATGAAGATGGGCTGGGCTTTGCAGATACTGTTTTTCCCGCATTCCTCTTTATTGCCGGCATGTCAATTCCTTTTGCCATCCGCAACCGCATAAGTAAGGGCGCTACATTTTTGCAGGTACTTTTTTATATTGCCAGCAGGGCTTTTGCACTCATCGTAATGGGTTTTTTTCATGTCAACAGCGAAAATTATAATGGTGCTCTTGCCGGCTTTCCGCAACCTTTGTGGATTATCTCAATTACACTCGCCTTCTTTTTAATCTGGCTTGATTACCGTTCTTCGATATCAAAAATAAGTAAGTACAACCTCGTGGCAAGCGGGGTAATTTTGCTGATTACCATGGCTGTATTATTTAAGGGCGGAATGCCAAATGCGCCTGTTGGCATGAGACCGTATTGGTGGGGGATATTGGGCATTATCGGCTGGGCCTATCTTGTAAGCGCTGTTATTTTTTTAGCAACAAAAGGAAATTTTTATTTACTGCTTATTGCGTACTTTATAGCTGTGTCTATCAATGTTGCGGATCATACAGGTTTTATGAAATTAAACCTTCCGTTTATTGGTGATGTTTCATCCGTTTCTTTAATGATGGGCGGGGTGTTATTGTCTGTTTTGTATGTTCAATTAACCAATAGTGAAAAAGATCAATCCATATGGATTGGCTTTATTGCTGTTGGCATTGCGATGATTGTTGCAGGTTTTATTATCAGGCCTTATGCGGAAGGGATTTCTAAAATTCATTCAACACCAGCCTGGATTTTTATTTGTACAGGAATCAGCGTATTAATTTTTACATCGCTAATCTGGTTGATTGATATCAAATCGAAACAACATTGGTTTAGCTTTATAAGGCCTGCAGGTACCAGTACGCTTACCTGTTACCTCATTCCCTATTTTTGGTATTCATTGTATAACCTGGTTAATTTTCAGTACCCGGAAATTTTTAATCATGGGGCTGGTGGGTTGCTCCGATCTATTGTATTTGCTTTTTTGGTAGTACGGCTTACCGGTTTTTTGGAGAAAAAAAGGTTAAGGCTGAAAGTGTAAGGCTCCGCTTTATTCAAATAGTTCGAACTTGTTCTTAGGTCTTCTGCTTTCCCACCACTTAAAATTTTTCAGAAATTTTTGCTCTTCCGGCCGTTGACGGATGGGGTAGAGGGTGCCATCCACATCATTCACAAATTTTACTTTATTCACTGTTTTATCAGCAAAATAAACATCTATAACATCGCCTTTGCTTCTGTTCATTCCAATGTAAGCGCTGTCATCATCCTGGGGATAAAAGATGCTTTCGGCGGGTGAGCCCTTTATGCGCATGTAATCAATGGTACCATCTTTAAAATAACCGTTGATGGTTCGCCCGCCCATCTGGTTATACATTTGCTTATTGGCTTCGTTAATGATAATGCCATTTTCAAAAACGTACATCCGTTTAGCTTTTTTATTTTCAGTAAACATGTAAACGGTATCACCCGCTATCTGCGATTTATTATTAAACACCAGTGGTTTTTGATATAGTCTGAAAACAGAATCTTCTGAAGAATAAAATAGACTGTCGCATACAGATTGTACAGAATCATTAAAAATGCGAACATGATGAAAGGCCTCAAAATAGCGGATAGTACTATCTTTTGTTGTTTTAAAACTGCCTGCTTTTTTAACGGAGTCTGATACCGCAAGTTGTTTAGCCGAAAGACTGTCTTTATAGATCAGGCTATCCATTGGTTGGATGGCAGCTGCTTTTTTTAAATCGGCGTTGATGGTGAATTTATTCCCGATAAGTTCTTCACTTCGTATTTTCTCAATCGCTGCGTCGGCCCGTTTTGTCAGGGCTGCTTCTTTGGCATTTTCAGCGTTGATTTTGATTTCGGTTGCTGTAGGTCGGTTTTTTTCAACAACGTAGACGAAGGCGGAGTCTTTTTGCAGGCGGGGGACTGGTTTCAGCCAGTCAATATTCACCAGGGTATTTTTGACTACATCGTTGTTGTTTTGCAGACCCTTTACTGTTGTAGAATCGTTCAGATTTATAGTAGTCGTATTTTTAAGTGTATCTGTTTTTAAAATTTTTTTACCATTGATATCAAGTTTTATTACACCCGAAAACAACGTGTCAGCTGCAATAAAAGTACTGTCGTTGCCCTCGCCTTTAAATATTAATAGTGGCTTTCGGGTAGCTAAAAATGACTGATCAAATTTGTTCGAGAAAATTTGATTACCTAATATAGAATATCCGTTTACACTGTCCCTGATAACTGCGTTGCCTTCCAACTGGGCGATGCCGCTTTTTTCATCGTAGGCAATATCGTTGGCTACATAGGTCCTGGTGCTATCTTTTATTACAGTACGGTTGCCAAAAAAGGCTTTTCCATTTTGCAGATTGTAGGATCCTGTTTTTGTATAAATATCACCCCCTTCCTTACTCTTAATTTTGGTAGCGGTGATAAAAGTTACCAGCTGTGATTGTGTATTGTAGAGCAAACTGTCGCTTACAATATCATATTTTGGATCTACAAGGTGCACATTCTTTTTAAAATAAACATCTTTGGTACTGCCATAATAAACACCTTCGTTGCTGGTTAACACTGTGGTACCGTTTACAACTTTGCCCCCGGTAGTATAGGTTCCTACGCTTGACTTTAAATCGTATACCAGGTCTTGCGTGTACAGCGTTCCCTTTTTATCCGTAAGTCTTACATCTTTTTTCAAAAAGGCAATTCTGTCTTTGCCCACATATTTAAGGTATTGTGAGTAAGTATGGATGCTGTCGTTTTGGTTGATGTGCACATTGCCGAAAGCTTCCAGGATATTCGTCAAGCTATTGATGGTAGCACTATCGCAGTAGAAAAGTGTTAGGCCTTCTTTTAAAATAACATTGCCTGCAATTGTCTTTAAACTAGTTAAAGAGTCAATAGTTTTTTCCCGCAAGCTTTGCCCCTGTATAATCTGGATGGTTCTGAGGGTATCATTGCCGGGTTGCAGGGGAGGCGTTACCTGGGCGGCTGCCTTAAAATTAGCGGCAAACAAAAGCAACAGACAAAATAAACCTGGTGTAAATATTAATTTCAATGCATTTAATTTTAGCCGCCTGCAATTTCTATTTTTATTTACAAACAGTATCACAAAGTTTTTGGAGTTGTTGAATGAAGTTAAGTAACATGATTTTTCCGGAGAAAAAATGAGAGAACCGTTACCTTTTGTTAAGGCTTTATAATATAGGGCGCATTTATTGTATCAGCCAATGGTATCAGCAAAGGACCCTTGTTATCTTTTTTGCCAAACACAGAAATATTGACATACCGCTTAGGATGTACCCGTAAGTCATCCAGCAATAGGTTTAATTTATTGCTGGTGGCGCTCAGGTTATTGTATAATTTGGTATCGTTTAATAATAGCCCTAATGTACCATCCTTGCTGCTTACCTTACCTACCGCACCTTTCAGATCGGTGAGGGTGCCGTTTAAAGTATTCAGGGTTTTTTCAAAATCAAGTTTGGAGAATTTATCTGTAGCAATCGCTACATTACTCATAGTTTGACTCAATTTTTCATTGTTATTTTTTAAGGCTCCTGTGAAAGAACTTACATTGTCAAGTGTTTTAGCAAGCGCCCCTGTTTGTGCATTTAATAAACCTTGTAAAGAAGCAGATGAAACGGCAAGGCTGGCCGTTGTCTTATTCAGGTTTTCCAACATGCCTTTGATATTCTTTTTTGAGTTGGGATCAAAAATACTTGTTACCGTTCCCAGCAATGAATCAATTGATTTTACGGCATTGGTAACCTGGTATAATACCGGATCCAGTTTTTTCATGGCATCCCCTAATATATTATCGCTGGCTATTGTTCTGATTGTGTCATTGTTTTTTAGATAAGTAGAACTGTTGCCAAGCCTTATATCCAGCTGTACATTGCCAAGTAAAGATTTATTAATGATAGCCACCGCATCATCGGGAATAACCACGTCTTCGGTCATATTAATGTCAACCATTATGCGGCGCATGTCCCTTCCTCCGTCTGTCTTATTAATATTACCAACCTGCTTTCCATTGATCACAACGGGATTACTGGTGGCCAATCCCTGTATATCTGTAAAAATACCCCGATAGTGCATGGTTTTGCCGCCAATATTTTTCCCTTTTAAAAAATTAAATCCCAGGACGAGCAGAACTATAGCGACAGCAGTAAGGGCACCAACTTTTGTTTCGTTTGAAATAGTCATTTGTAACTACATTGTTTAGACGTAAAAATAGGGAATAATTAGCTGACGGTCCCGCAGCACAGCACCGTTATTTTTTTGTAAATAATACTACGCCATTTTTTTTAGCGTCGGCAGTTATGCGGACTTCTGTCCTGGTATTGCCTTCTGTAACTATCATCAATGCAGTATTTGGAGCTATGCTGCCTTCGTTTTCAGCATAAATTACCAACTCATTTTCAGTTTTGTCGGGATCGGCTGAGAGGTTAAACGACAAAGGTTTTTCGGTTAATTTTTTATTGCTTAAAATATTTTTGCCGTTATAATAAACAGAAACAATATCACCATCAATATCACCATCATCATATAAATCAACCTTAAAATCAGCCTGTGTTAAGTCAATTCTTTTTAAAATATTTTTAGATCGGTCGGCATATTTTTCCGAAGGCTCACTGTTTTCCGCAGGTTTGGCAACTGCCACCGTTGTAGTATGATCTATTTCTTCCTTGTATTTTTTTACAGCCCTGGTAATACATTCAGCCAATTCCTGCTGGCCTTTATCGCTATTAATATAACGTTCATCATCATGGTTGGTAATAAAGCCAGTTTCAACTAAAATGGCCGGCATATTGGTTGCCTGCAATACCCATATGCCCACCTGGCGCTGGTTAAGTCCCAATGCAGGGCGGTCTGTTTTATCTACCTCCTCATCTACCAGCGTGGCCAGTTTTATACTTTTTTTCTGGTACCGGTCCGCATATATTTTGGCTTTAATTCTTCCTTCAGGCGAATCGAAATCAATAGTGTTATAAGCGCTGTCAATACCCGATTCAATTTGTATATCCTCGTTGTTCATCACCGCTTTTAACTTTTCGCTTGTTTTATGTGCAGCGAAAAGCCAAATGCTGGTACCATAACGCTGGCTGCCTATTTTGTAGTACTCGTAAGTTGGTACAGTAACAGTATAAGGTGTGGAAATCTTTTGTTTTTTTCTGCCCTTGCCTTTGTATTTTACATGGTACCTTGTTTCCTTGTGCGTGCCTATTTGCCTTCTGCCTGTTTTAAGATTCACCGCATCTGCATGAATACATAGAAAAAGATCGCCATGATTTTCATTGGCGATATTTGCTTTTTCGGGAGGAGATTGATAAATGTCCGTGGTTCTTGTGGGAACTATTTTTACATCAGGTAACTGCTTTCTAAGTTCTGCTACCAGTTTATTACTTATTTCTAAGGTTACATTTTTCTCATAAGAATTTAAGCCGCCTTCATAGCCTCCATGTGCGCCAAAATCTTTACCACCATGTCCGGCATCAACAATAATTGTTCTTATTTTTTTTTGTGTTTGAGCTATTGCAGAAAAGGAGCACATACAAATTACTGCTGCAAATATCTTAATCACAAAATTCATTTTGAGCATATTCAACCGGGTTTATTCTGGGTTATTAATTATAAGACTTTCTTCACACATTGTTGTGCCTAATATCATTATTTTTGCGCACAACTGCAATGAATAACAAGCACAAAGGTAAGGCAAAAAATATATTGGCATCTACGGCACTGGCCTTACTTATTGCAGTAACGCTTATGCCGGGGTATAAGATGTTTGCATTGCCTGGCTTTTACAAAAATTTAACTAGCGACACAGTTCCCAAGCAAAAGCGTATTTTAAAACCTAGGCCTTCCGTAACGAAAGATTCGCTTCAAAAATTGCCTGCAGCACAGCCTGCTGTTGTAGATACAATTCCTAAACCAGTTGCGGATTCAGTTGGTCTCAACAGAGCTGATACTTCCAACCCTGTACAGGTAGATACCATCTATGCAAAAATGTCAAAGGATTCTTTGAGTGCCCCGGTAACTTATCATGCAGATGATTCAATGGTGATGGATGTTCCAGGCAAAAAAATAATATTGTATGGAAAAAAATCTACCACAGTATACCAGGATAACAATCTTGAAGCGCCTGTAATTATATTTGACCAGAAAACAAATTTGGTTACTGCCTCTTTAAAAAAAGACAGCACGGGAAAGGTGATATCTTTTCCCACCCTGAAACAAGGAGAGTCCAAAATGGTGAGTGATACCATTGGCTTTAATATGAAAAATGGCAAGGGTATTACAAAAGGCACGTATACGCAGCAGGGCGAAATGTATATTTATGGGGAAAGGATGAAGAAGATTAATACAACTGATTTTTATGCATTTAAAGGGAGGTTTACTACCTGCAACCTGGACACGCCCCATTTTGCATTTGTTAGCAAAAAAATAAAATTCAGAAACAATAAATTTGCAATTACTGGTCCGGTTCATCCTGAATTTGAGGGCGTACCCATTCCCATTGTTTTACCGTTTGGTATTTTTCCGTTGGCCCAGGGCCGGCATTCAGGCATACTGGCACCTACCTTTACAGCAAACGACCAGTTCGGTTTGGCATTGGAAGGGCTTGGCTATTATAAAGTGCTAAACGACAACTGGGACATTACGACAAGGGCAACCTTATATTCCTACGGTGGTTTTACATTTAACGTAAGCCCGAGGTATTATAAACGATACCATTACTCGGGTAATTTTTCATTTGACTATAACCGCTTTAAATATAATTTTAAAGGAGACCCGGACTTTTCAACCAACAAGGCTTTCAATATACGGTGGACACATAGCGCTGATACGAAATCCAGACCTGGCGTTACTTTTAGCGCAAACGTAAATGCGGGGAGCAGTAAATTCAACTCACTGGTGCCCAATAGTCCTGCCCGGAATTTTCAGAACCAGTTAAACTCCTCCATTGCCTACGCCCGAACCTGGAAGGATAAACCGTTTAACATCTCTATTAATGCGAACCACTCGCAAAACACCAATAACAAAACCATCAATGTAACCTTGCCTGATTTAACATTCAATCTGCAAACACTGTATCCATTCAGAAGAAAGGAACCGGTTGGTGCGTTAAAATGGTATGAAAATATCGGGGTGGCCTTAAACTCAAATGCTAAAAGCCAAACCTATTTTTCAGACGATACCTCGGTAAGTAAACTGAACATAGGTAAACAAATTTTTAATAACCTGCAGTGGGGCGCTACGCATAATGTGCCTATTTCTTTATCGCTGCCGCAAATAGGCCCCCTGCAAATTTCCCCCGGCATCAGTTATTCAGAAAAATGGTACCAGGAACAACTACATCAAGACTTTGATACTATAAAAAACAGGATTGACAGTGTACGTAATAAAGGCTTTTATGCAGCCAGGGATATGGCATTCAGCCTAAGCCTCTCTACCCGTATTTTTGGCTCGTTTACATTTGGTAAAAATGCCGCAGTGCAAGCCATCCGTCATGAAATAAGGCCTTCCGTGAGTATAAGTTATAAACCTGATTTCAATGGAAAATCCTATTACAATTACTTTCGGGACTCAGCTGCAATACTTCGACGAGATACAAGCAGAGCGTCTCTGTACTCCAACAGTTTATATGGCGCATTTGGAGAAGGCAAATTTGGTGGATTAAGCTTTAATATAGATAACAACGTACAAATGAAACTGCGCAATAAAGCGGACACCGCCGCAGGCGCTACTAAAAAAGTTACGTTGATAGATGGGTTTAGTTTTAATGGCAGTTATAATTTTTTAAAAGATACTTTAAGATTTAGCACTTTTAGTGTAAGTGCCCGTACCAACTTGTTTAATAAGATAAATATTACCACCAGTGCCACACTGGATCCTTATGATATAGATCCTGCAAATGGCCGTACAATTAATAAACTGCTCTGGACCAAAAAGCCAACGCTGGGCAGATTGGTGAGTGGAAGTGTATCCCTGTCAACCCAGTTCCAGGGCGGAGATCAATCTAAAAAGAAGGCGCCGGTACAGAATAATCCTAACCAGATGATCAATCAAAATACAGGTATGCCGCTGGACGAATATGCAACTGAAATGGCTTACATGTCCAACAACCCCGCGGAGTTTACAGATTTCAGTCTTCCCTGGTCGTTAAGTTTTTCGTATTCTCTTCAGTTTAGTAAAGTATTTCAATCCGCAAAAATTGGCTTTAAAAATAACCTGGATCAGAACATTAACTGGAACTCTACTTTAAAACTGACAGAAAAATGGCAGTTAGGCATTAACGGCTATTATAACATTACGCAAAAGCAGTTGGGTACGCTCTCTATGTCAATTGCCCGCGAAATGCACTGCTGGCAAATGTCTATCAATATTTCTCCGGTAGGTAAATACCGTTTTTTCAATATTTCTATCAGCCCTAAATCGGCTATACTCAGGGATGTGAAAATAAACCGCAGCCGAAACTTCTACCAGTTTCCTTAGTTACTTCAATTTATTTTCTAAAATAAGCTCGATAAAAAAAATCGTTTGAACGATTTTTACGACTATTGACTTTGTTCTTTTATTTCTATCTGCCATGCTTGACTGATATCTGCCGGAACATGGGTATTTAATTTATCCAGTTCTAAAACCGTGGTATCTTTTGCATTATCTCGGTGATACATGGGCACAAACTTAGCACCAATCACCAGTTCCTGCAAAGTATAGGATGATCTTGCCGCCACGGTATTGCTGAACATATCATCAAAAGCCTTAAAAAAAATCAGGATTTCACCTTTTGCATTCGCAAAGTCTTCCGCAGTAAATTTATAAAACGGACTGTTTTCTGTAATCGGATGAACAATGGTCCAGCTAAGCGTAAGTGAATTTACTTTTTCATATTCCAGGTCCAGTGAATAAAATTTATTTTTCGTCGCACCATTTTCTTCCATAATAATTCCCACGGTCACTTTTGCCTCGGCATCTATCAGGTTATTATTTTTGTAGGGAGCTACCCGCATCATAATGGCCAGTCCATTATTAAATGGCGCCAGTACAGCATTGTCGCTAAAGCGAACATAGGCCTTTGGTTTTGAAAAACGCCCATAAAACAAACCGGTGGCCAGGGCAAAACTAAGTAGCCCTATTAACGCCTCAATAGCGGCTACTGTGCTTGCTGCAAATCCGCTCGGGCTGATGCGCCCATATCCAACCGTAGTAAAGGTTTGGGCGCTGAAAAAATAGGCTTCACCAAGTTTCTCCAACAGGTTGTGCGCAATAATGCCTTCCAGGTGATTGATACCAATACTAAAATAAATCAGGGCAAACACAAAGTTCATTAGTATATAAAACAACAGGATGATACATAGAAATTTCCAGCGGGGCATTTGCAGCATCGTGTGATACCAGCTGATACGGCTGAAATAATCGATACCTCTCTTTTCAATATTGGGCATCCCATTTTTATTGATGAAGCGGCCTCCATAGTCAGATGTATTGATGCCAAAGCCGGTATTGATCTGGGCGGTGGCTTTTGTATTTAGTTTGCGAAGTATCGCCATAACATTTTATTTTACCTAATAAAATTAACACAGATGCCTTCACAAAAAAATTAAAGGTTTAATATCCTACCGCGGTACTCAACAATAAAGTATTTTTGCGCCGGCAATTAAAACTACCTGCATGTTTCTAAAACAGTTATGGTTATATAATAAGAAAGTGACCCTGGCTTTTTTGCTATTTATTTTATTGTGGATTTTTTTTAATGTTAAACAAGGCGCCGTAGCAACTCCCATTTTACAATATTCCATGTTTAGCGAAAATTATCACTTGCGTGATACTCAGAATATCGTTCGCTTGTTTATCAACAACCAGCCTGTTGACTTCTCTAAGATATCAGTTTCCGGCAGGGATCAGCTGCAGGTTTACCTGGAAAACTATTCCCGCCAGCAACAAACAAACGAATTGTTCTTTAACACCATGCAAAGGATATTAAACAAGGTGGAGGTGGGGCATTGGATGAAAAAAGAATGCTACACAAATACGGTTACCGATCAGCAGTTTACTGCCTGGTATAAACAGTTGGCAGAAAGAATAACTGGTGAAAAAATTATTCACCTGTCGGCGTTTCAACAAAAATTTGTTTTGCAAAACGGAAGGTTAACACCGGTTGCTTCACCCATAAAATTAACCGGTATTGTCGCTTTCTGAAAAACATATCAAACAGTTTAGCTGGTTTTACCTGTTGTGTTTTTTGATGAACTACGGCTGGTTTTGGTGGAACGGTCTATTATTCTCAACACTGAATCCCGTATTTTTTTTAAACGGCCTTGATTTTACCAGGAACATACTGATGTTAAGCGACATGCAGCATTGGTTACTGAAATCTTATTGGTTGCGCATAGCCATGGATGTTGTGTATTTAAGCCTTCCCATTTTATTGACAGTCGCAAGCTTGCGCAATTTTAAGGCTACGCCAATTATTGCACTGGCGACTATTCTTTTTACCATTGTGTATGCCATTTTTTTTACCTCCATCAGCTATGTTAGTATGCAGGGATTTATGAGCTGGATATTAATGCCATTGATTTTATCCGCAACTTCTACCCGAAAATTTTATTATTATCTGCATATAGTGCGCATTCTTTTTATAACCATGTTTGTTGCTGCCGCGGTTGAAAAAATTGCCAGCGGTGCAGTCTTTAACGTTGAACAGATGTCGGGAATTTTTCTAAAACAGCACGGCGTTTATCTTGTAAGCAGCAATGGCGATTGGTTTACTCAATTCATTTATTTTTTAATCAACCATAAAACAATCGCTTTTATTTTTTACATAACGGGTACTGCTGCCGAATTGCTTTTTGTGGTGGGGTTATTTACCCGCAAATACGACCGCCTGCTGATCATCGTATTTTGCACCTTTTTATTTGCTGATTATTTTGTGATGCAAATTTATTATTTCATCTGGCTGGTTTTTGCCGGCTGTTTCTATTTTTCTGCTTTCACGCTGGATGAAAAAAGGGAATCCAATTAACTGTTGCCAGCTTTTAGTACTTTGCATGCACATTTTTTGTATCAAATTTTAATACAATGGTGTAGTAAAATATGCATTTTAATACTATTCTGAAACATACCATCGCATGGAAAATGATCAATACTGTATTGGTGTTTTTGATCAATTTGTTATTGGTGCGTTTACTGGGTGTGGCGGCAAGTGGCAGTTTTTTCTATGCCATTACTGAACTGTCTTTGTTGATGTTGTTGTTAAGCTGGTGTCTTGAATCCGGCATTACTTATTTTGCAAGTAAAGACGACCATTTAATATCAACCATCCTGTTTTTTATTTTGCCGTTGTTACTGGTACAAGGTGCAATTGCTTTCGTGGTACTGAAGTCTATGCAACTTACAATTAGCTATCAACTGGCGTTGCTTTTTATTGTGAGCAGCCTCGCTATTATTTACTTTTCTGCTTTTTTCTACGCTAAAAAATGGTTTATTGCTCTCAACATAATTATATGCGGTGTCAATTTTATTACTGCATTGGGCTTGCTTTTTTTGTGGTATAGAAATGAAGAATCAACAAGCAAAACGGAAGTTTATCAACTCGTTTACATTGTAGGGATTTCCTTGCTCGCCGCTATCTTAGTCGTCAGCATAATAGTAAGCACAAAAAAAATTACACCACCTGCTACAGCTGTTTTGCCTGTGGTAAAAGAAATGTTTACCTATTCTTCTGTTGCTTTTTTGAGTAATACACTGTTTTTTTTTGTTATACGGGTTGACTATTTTTTTGTTCAGCAATATTGCAGCCCTGCTGCTTTAAGCAACTATATCCAGGTTTCAAAATTTGGACAATTGCTGATATTGGTTCCCTCCATAATCGGCAGCCTGGTTTTTCCATACAGCGCAGGCAGCGGCGATGCAATGGGTGTAAACAAAGTGCAGCAGCTGTGCAGGGCCATTACACTTATATTTGTTCCTGTAACCCTGCTTATAATTTTAACGGGGTATTGGGTGTTGCCCTGGGTATTTGGCGATGGGTTTAACCTGATGTATGTTGCTTTGTTATTGTACCTGCCAGGCTTTTTTGCGCTTAGTATTGTAACGGTGCTGGCAGCTCACCTGGGTGGAAGGCGAATGCTGAAAGCGAACCTGCTGGCGGCTTTATTGGCATTGGTTGTGGTTGTTACAGGCGATGTACTGACGATACCTGCTTATGGAATTAATGCCGCAGCGGCCGCAAGCAGCATCGGTTATATAGTTTGCTGCATTTACCTGGTTTGGTTGTTTAAAGTAAAATTTAACTGTAACGCAAAAGGCTTTTTTATGATTCAAAAGCAGGAAATAAAATACATTGCCACCCAGTGTAAAAAGTTCATCCTTCCATCCACATACAAAATAACTTGAAAATAAAAAGTAAAATACAATGGTGCGTTACGTGGCTGGCCATGGGTATGCTAAAGCGGAGTTTAAGGTACCGCGTTAGTGGAGAAAGTGCTGGCTGGCTCCAAAACATACCGGTTAAAAATGTTTCTATATTTAACCGGGTAGATTTTATAGTTGAACAATGCCGTAATAAAAATGTATTGCACATCGGCTTCACCGATTACCCGTTTACCAAGCAAAGAATCAGCGATGGCATATTGCTGCATCAAAAGATAAAACCGGTTACCAAGTCGTTGGTGGGCCTGGATAATAGCAGCACAGCGCTGGATGAATATTGCAGCGCAACGGGTGATGTAAATGTCATTATGGGGGATATTACTGATCATTATCCTTTGGAAGCGCTTGACTTTAATCCTGAACTTATTTTATTGTCTGAAGTTTTGGAGCACCTTGCCAATCCAGCAAGTGCTGTTGATATTTTGTATAATAGTTTTAAAGATGGTACCAAAGTTTTGGTAACGGTACCTAACTATACCGCACTGGATAGTCTTGCGTCAAGCCTTCATCAAACAGAAGGAATTCATCCCGACCATCATTGGTATTTTTCGCCGTACACTTTGTGCAAAATATTTGATGATAAAAGGTTTCGGCTGGAGCAGTTTCATTTCGGAATGTACTACCTGCAGCATACCATTATCAATCCTGTTTTAAAACAATATCCCTTTAACGGAGATTGCATCATGGCCATATTTTCCATTACAAAAAACGGGCTTATATGATGCATGCTGTATGGCTTGTTAGCTGGTACCCTGGCAGGCGGGATGCATTTACGGGTGATTTTATTGAACGGCATGCACAAGCTGTTAGCCACTATGCAAAAGTGACGGTACTGGCAGTTCTAAAAGATGAGTTGTTACCTGCAGGAAAAGTTGATATTGAAAGAACAACAGCGGGCAATTTAACTGTATACCGGGCCTACTACGGTAAGTCGAAATGGCCTGCTATAATTGAAAGTATTTTTTCTGTAAGGCAGTATTTTTTTCTGCAACGAAAGTTGTTTAAGATGATAGAAGAGGAAGAGGGGAGGCCAACGATCATTCATGTGCAGGTGGCAATGAAAGCAGGATTGTTAGCGCTGTGGCTGAAAAAAAAATATCACTTGCCTTATGTGGTGACTGAACATTGGACTGGATATTATCCAAACAGTAAGCCATCTGTTTACGATTCAGGCTTTATCTACCGGTGGCTAAACAAAAAGGTTTTAAAGGAGGCGGATTTGTTTTTACCGGTTACCAAAGACCTGGGTGAAACAGTCAGTAAAATTTTTGTTCCCGTTAAATATTTGCAGGTTCCGAATGTTGCAGACACGAACTTATTCTATTACCACTCGTCTCACTCCGATGTATTTCGCTTTATCCACCCATCAGTAATGACTTATCAAAAGAATCCTGAAGGTATTTTGCAGGCATGCCAGCAGTTGAAAAATAGAGGGTATCATTTTGAACTGCAGATGATAGGCAATGATGATAACTTACTCATAGAACAGGCCAGGGAACTGGATTTGCTGGATAAGTTTGTTTTTTTTAAACCGATGATAGCATACGCCGCCGTGGCGGACGAAATGCGACAATCATCCGCACTATTGTTGTTTAGCAGGTTTGAAAATTTGCCCTGTGTAATACTGGAAGCGCTGTGCTGTGGCCTGCCTGTAATCAGTAGCAGGGTAGGTGGCATTGCAGAAGTTGTTGATGAAACAAATGGCATTTTGGTAGACAGCGGCAATGTTCAACAGTTGGCGAATGCAATGCAACAAATGATAGATCAGTACTCAATATACAATCGGCTGGCCATTGCAGAAAAGGCAGCCACCTTATTTGGCTATCCTACTGTAGGCCGCCAATATTTGTCGGTTTACCAAAAAATATTGCACGGTGTTTAAAGCCTGCGTTACATATTACAAGCCGATAGTAATAACAATGTTTGTGTTGTATGCCGCCTGTAATTTCTATTGCATTACCCGGTTAAGTGTAACCGGCGATGAATCTAATTATTACAGCTACGGGATTAATATTTTAAAAAACCATCCTCAGAAAGATTTGGCGAATGGTGTTCCGGTTTACAACAGCCAGATGCCCATTGTTGCTATTAATGCTTTAACAAGAGCACTACCGCAATTATTGATTCCGGCATTAAAACATGATGCGCAACAAACACTAACTGATGTAACTGCAGGAAGAATTTTTTCCGTTATTGCTGCCCTGCTGCTGGCATATTATGTGCTGGTATGGAGTACAAAACTGTATGGTAAATGGGCCGGTGTTTTTTCCCTGGCGTTGTACATGCTGTGTCCTAATATGCTGGCGCATTCTCAAATGGTGGGTACAGATGTGTATAGTTTTTTACTGTGCACAGCCACCTGTTATTATGCCTGGCAATTTAATCAAATCCGGCAAATAAAATACCTGCTCCTTGTTGCGTTGGTACTTGGTGTTGGGCAAATAACTAAACAATCTCTATTGCTGTTGTACCCCGTCGTTATTGTTTTTTTATCGATGCAATTATACAGGGATAAAATTTCGATCGGTAAAAAAGGATGGATATTACTCAGGCAAATTTTTATTATTGCCATAATATCCCTGTTAATAATAAATGCCGGCTTTTTATTCAGCAACACCGGTAAATCGCTCAATCAATATCATTTCATCTCTGCAAAATTTAAAAACCTGCAACAACACTTTTCTTTTGCAGGTGTAGTACCGCTGCCATTGCCGGAGCCTTATGTTGCTGGTTTTGACTATGTTTCTTTTAATGCGGAAACGCCTCCGGGCATAGACGGACTTTCTTCATATGGCGCAGGCTCATTTTTGGGACAAGCCATTACCGGGCAACGAATTTGGTATTACTACAGCATTTGTTTTTTATATAAACTACCGGTTCCTTTTCTGATCATTTTTTTTACCACCTTAACGGTTTACTTGATTTATTTCAAAAGGTTCCGGTTTATGCACCATGAAATTTTTTTGTTGCTGCCTGCGGCATTTATTTTTATAAGTTTCAGCCTTTTAAATACCATGTACCTTGGTATCAAAAATGTACTTTTTCTAATGCCATTGCTATTTATCTTTTGTGGCAGTCTTGTAAACAACCAGTATTATTTTAAACCGAAAATTTTTATATGGTTAACCTGCAGCCTTTTAACCTGGGAGTTGGTGTCTGTTGGAAGTTATTTCCCCCATTTTTTGCCTTACACCAATGAGTTTATCTACAATAAAAAAGATGCTTACAAAATTTTTGGCGATGCCAATTTGTATTTCCAGGAAGGATGGATTTTGGCGAAAGAATACCTTAATAAACACCCGGAGATACAATTTGAACCCCAGCAACAGGTGCATGGAAGAGTAATGGTTTCACTGGAAAAGTATTTTGACTATTGGCATGATGGCAAAATGAAATGGCTTATAAACCTTCATCTTCAACCAGTTGACCATTTCCATTCTCAATATTTAATTTTTGATGTGCCGTAAGTCCAAAATATTTCCACTTTTCTTTTAATTATTTTAGTTGTATGGCAATTTAATGAGCGAACCTGCGTTTATACTTTGGTTTTTCATAGGATATTGGATTTTAAAGCGGGCTGGATTTCTATCCGGCCTTATTTTTTTTATATCTTATAACAACACTATCAGTCGCTTACGAATTTTCCCTTTTTTGTTTGTGTCAATTTCCTTAATCCCTTGGTACGGTTTGCCTGTTTGCAATTTTTCTTATATTTTTTGCAATTTTTTTGATTAAGGCGGTTATACAGTCAATGCCCTGGAATATTTAAATTAAACAAGCCTCAATTTTTCGAAGTCAATCTACCCCATTAAAATACTTTTCTTAAATAAGTCCACTGCTGCAATTAAAGAAGCAAACCTGCGTTTATACCTTGGTTTTTCATAGGATATTGGATTTTAAAGCGGGCTGGATTTCTATCCGGCCCTATTTTTTTCTTTGAATACTGGTATTAACAGCGTTTTCCATTCCTAAGCAACGGTGAAGTTTTTCCAAAGCACCTTACATCGATATTTTACCTGTCATTTTCTTTCGCTATTTCTGTTGTAATTTTTCCAATATCGCCGCTTACTTTATAAATAAAATTAAGTTGCTCAGTCAATTGTTTGTCTGAATGAATGTCATTTGAGGTCATTGTTTTTGTAAACATCATTTCTTCTTCCTGAACCTCGTGATCGAGTTGCAGCAGGCTTTGTTTTAAAATGGTAATACTTTTTTTTACGGGTAGCAGAATCTCCTTTGAAGTCATCATTACAGGTTCCTTATTTATCATACTGCCGGTAAGGCTGGCAATATTACTGGACAACACATGATTCAACACCACAAACTCGTAAATATGCTGACTGCTGAGCTGTTTGCTTTTGGGTTCAGATAACATGCGCTGAAAGGCAGCAGAAAGATTGGCGGAACTGATGTACAATTGTTTTCTTACCAGTTTGTATTCAATAGACGAGGGTTTTTTGCCTGAAAAAAAAGATAAAAGCTGCTGCAGGTAATCGCGGTTAGACTTTAAAACATTTATCATATAGCTTTCCAGTTGCACCGACTCCCAGTGCGGGAATAAAAAATAACTGCCCGCAAAAGCCAGTACAGAAGCGATGGCTGTATCCAGCAGCCTTTCTTCTGCCACAGTAATAGAACCAATACCCAGCAAATTAAAAAGGATGATGATGTAAGGTGTCATAAAAATAACGGTCACAATATAATTCACCCTGATAAAGGTGTAGGTAACCAGCATAAAAATGATAATGATAGAAAAAAGTATATCCCGGTCGTGTATAAAATAAATTAACAACACGCCGATAATGCCGCCGGCGATGGTACCAAATAAACGTTCCAGGTTGCGTTGTTTGGTAAGGCTGAAACCCGGCTTTAGTATAACGATGATGGTTAATAAAATCCAATAGCCGTGGTGGGCATTGGGCAATAATTTGGCAATAATAAAACCGGTCATACAGGTAATCATCATTCTAAGAGAATGGCGGAACACGGCCGATTGCAACGTCAAATTGCTAAAAAACTCCCCGGCGCTGATTACCTGGTGTGATACAAATCTTGCGTAATCCGTATCTGTTCTTACGGGCCTTTTTTCAGCCGTTCCTGCTTTAAAATAATTCATCAGTTCGTCTGTTCTCTCGCCCAGGTTGCGAATGTTGACCAAAATTTTTTTCAACACCAAATTACTGTTACCGTTTTCTTCCAGTCCGTCAATTTTTGCCTTCAATTCATTAAGCGCAGGTAACAGAAGATATTGTGTTTTATAATTATTGTTGGATTGAATAGCAAGGCCAATTCGGTCAATTTCATCTGCCAGGTTTTGAATAATGACTGATACATCATTCAAAAGGCCAGTATGACCAAACCGCTCTCTCAGCAATTTATAATCGTACCAGGTGGCCATAATATTTTCAAATAAATCCACTACATCGGCAAAAGTCACCATCAGTAGTTTTCCTGTGTCTGTAGGGTCCTTCATCATTTCCCTGTTTTTATACAATAGCTCCCTTAACTCATCCTGCTTTTCATTTACTATAACCTGCTGCGCCACCAGTTTACGATATTCCTCAATGATATTGCTGCTGCTTTCATACATGGCAGATTTTATTTTCAAATAGCGGGCGGTTTCATGAAGGCAAATGCCCAGCAAGCGCTGGCTTGGCCGGTATGGGTATAACCTGAAGAACAACAAGGCGGTCAGCAGATACCAAAAGCCGCCCGCAACAACCAGCAAACTTTCCAAAAAAACATTCAGGGGAGTGCTGATTTTGTCCATCCTTAAAACCATAATTAGTAGTGCAGCCGTACCAAGTGAAGCGGCCCTGTTGCCGAATACGGAAAACATAGTAAAGAAGAATGAGGATAATAGCACGAGCAAACCCATTAAAACAATATTGGTATTTACCAGCCCGGTAACCAACGTCATTAAAAAAGTAAAAAGAATGCAGTACAGCATTCCATTTCGTTTATGTTCTACAGGTCCGGGTCCGTCGGCCAAACTGGCGCAAAGCGCACCCGTACTCATTATCAGCCCGAGATCCAGCCGGTGAAACTGGGCGAAAATAACCGATGGTAAAATAATTTCCAGCGTAGTTCGGACGCCGTCCGACAAATATTGACTGAAAAAAAAGTATTGTATGTCCTGCCTGTTTTCTTTCATGTGTTATACGCTAACAATTTACGCCGGTTAGTTTAGGCTTTGCAAAAAAGCGGCTGTTTATTCAATCTTTTTTATTGCTTTATTCTTTCCCTGTGCTTTTTCATAGTAGGCTGTTGATGCAATGTCTTTCAACATGGCTAACCTTATCTTTTTCAATTCTACCAATGTCCAACCCTGTAACCCCCATTTGTTTTTTACAGGATAAATAATGGCGCTATCAAAAGCACAGAATACAGATTGCTCTTCAAGTGACAATTTAAAACAAGCCAGCTGTTTCGTTTCATCCAGTGTGGCCCATATTTTTTTCTTAAAAAGGAAAGCTGTTTTATCAAAATGCGGTGCGCATTCAGTTTCCGCAAAAGACAAGACCAGTTTTTTAAAATTTTCAACAGTTGCCATGGTATCAGTTTCGCATGAATAATTGTTAACGCAAGATTATCGGTTATTTTGCAGCGCTATAATTTTTTCTCTTAAAGGCACAGGGTCACGGTATTCTTTTAAAACAAAAATACGGGTGCCTTGTTCCCTTGCAAAGCCGTTTTCTATTGCGCCTGCCGGCAATACAGTTTTAAATAGCTGTCTTTCTTTTGTAAGTGCGGTATCAGGATTCCCAACATCTTTTACCAGAACAATATTGTTGAGCAACTTAGGGTCATCTAAAAACCATTTATAGTAATCACCTTGCCGGGTAACGGCCGATATGTTTTTATGTGTGGAGTAATAATTGATGGCGCCAGCCTCCCCATAGTTGTCGCAAAGCACCAGCGTATGGCTGCTGTCAGCAATTTGCTCAAAAGCCTTGTCTACCTTAGCTGCCAGCTCTTTCCACCCGAGCATGTCTGCAAAATCCTGCGGCAGCGGGTGATCTTTTCCATCTTCCCATCTTAATAAATTCAGCGCTTTATACCTTGGAGCATTTTGTTCTACCACTGCCGGGGGCTGCAGCGGAAACGCAATTTTCAACAATGGTATAAACGATAGTACTGGTATAGCAATGGCTACAGGTCGCAGGTAATAACGCCAGCCACCCTGGAATAATTTTTCAAGGTACACCGCACCACAAGCCAGCAGAATGGGGTACAGTCCCACAGCATAGTATCCCTTTGCTTTAAAGTAGGTAAATAGCATCAATGTAAAAACGAATGAGCCAAAAAACAGCCGGTATTTATAAAAAGGCGGATAAGTAAAAAACGAAATAAAAGCAGCCAGCAAAACAAATAGTGCACCTGCAAAAAATAGTATCTGTTCCTTTAAAAAATCCAGGCGGTTTACGTTTACCAGCTGGGTGGCAGCCAGGGTTTGCATATGATGCACAACGGGAAAATGATTGCGGATTTGCCAAATGATGTTGGGTGAAACAATCAGCAGAGCCACCAATATACTCCAATACAATTGTTTGAATAAGAATATTTTTCGGTATGGAGTCAATAAGAGGGCGGGTAACATCCCCAATACTAAAAACACAATATTATACTTATTTAAAAAGCCGAAAGCAAATACTACGGCTGCTTTCATTAGCCATTTCTTATTCTCTGAACTGATGTATTGAACGATGGTGTAATAAAACAAGGTCCAAAAAAGGATGTCGAGTGAATTAGGCTGAAAAAGAATATTCAAGCGTGCCATGGCAGAAAAAATCACCGCTGCGGCACCCAGCACAAGGGCAAACAAATTTCCTTTAAGGGTTTCAATTGTTTTCCAGACTACTACCATGGTAAGCGCTCCAAAAAGTGCAGGAAAAAATTTTACCCAGAAAACACCATTGCCCAGTTGCATAATAATCCATGAAATCCAGGACGTAAACGGCGGAACAGAATCGTATCCCCACGCCAGGTGCCTTGCCTGGTCCAGGTGCAAGTACTCGTCCCGGTGTAAATCATATGCAGGATGGATAAGCCATAAATGCATGCTGACTTTGAGCACGATAAAAAATAAAAGGAAGAAGGTGTTTTTTCGCACGATTATTTTTAAAACTAAAGTTAACTCTCCAGCTGCTTAAATTATAAAATAACGGCTTTTTACACCTGGGTTTATTTGTCTGAAAAAAATGGCAAAAATACTTGCATAGAAAAATACTTAACTATAAATTTGTAACCGAATGGTTACATAAATATATAGCGAATGAGAAGAGATGTTTTTCAGGCAGTATCTGATCCCACACGCAGGGAAATTATTCAGCTGCTTGCCAATAAAAAATTAAACCTGAATGCAGTGGCTGAAAATTTTCCCATCAGCCGGCCGGCTATTTCAAAACATATCAAAATATTGACTGAGTGCGGGCTCGTAATAATTGAGCAACGGGGAAGGGACCGGTTTTGTGAAGTACAACTGGACAAATTAGGCGAAGTCTCTAAATGGGTAGATCAATATCGTAAATTCTGGGAGGCTAAATTAGATAGCCTGGAAAATTATTTAACTGAATTGCAAACAAAATCAAAAACACATCAACATGGAAGCAAACAAAAAAAGTAACAGTACGGCGGATCGTGAGTTATTTGTTTCACGGCTGCTGAATGCCCCCAGGGAACTTGTTTGGGAAGTATGGACAAATCCTGAGCACATTGCCAACTGGTGGGGGCCCGAAGCTTTTTCAAACACAATTAATACAATGGATTTAAAGCCCGGAGGAGAGTGGAACCTCGTGATGCATGGGCCGGATGGAACAGATTATAAAAACAAAAGCATTTTTAGAGAAGTAATAGAACAGGAACGGATTGTGTATGAGCATATGTCTGCTCCAAAGTTTTTGGCGACCATTACTTTTACTGAAAAAGGAAAACAGACGTTGCTGGAGTGGCATATGCTTTTTGAAACGGTAGAACAGTTTGCGCAGGTAGTTAAAACATTTAAAGCAGATGAAGGACTCAAACAAAATGTAGAAAAACTGGATAAGTTCCTTGACAAATTTTACCAGGCAAAACAGGCAGTATAATTAATCAACCAATAAAATCATAGACATGAATACAGATCCAATCGTAACCGAGCGTTTGTTTGATGCACCCGTTAAAACAGTATGGAAAGCGCTTACAGATAAAAATGAAATGAAAAAATGGTATTTTGATCTCCCTGATTTTAAACCTGAAAAAGGCTTTCAATTCGAATTTGTAGGCGGCCCCGAAGGGGGAGTGCAATACAGGCATCTTTGCGAAATAACCGCCGTGGTGCCTGAAAAGTTGCTTGCCTATAGTTGGCGGTATGATGGGGTTGCAGGCAATTCGATTGTAACATTTGAATTGATTGAGCAAGGAGACAAAACGCTATTGAAACTTACCCATACCGGCCTGGAAACGTTTCCACAGGATAACCCGGATTTTGACAAGAAAAATTTTATAGAAGGCTGGAATCACATTGTCAATAATTCTTTAAAAGATTACCTGGAAGGTGTAAGAGCATAAAGTAATTTTTGATTAAATAGTCATCCCTCAAAAAGGCTGCGAAGCCTGTTAGATAAGGGGTATTGCATAAAAAGTACACTAAAAAACTGCCAGCTATTTGCAAAATCATTAAAAATGCCGCAGATTTATGTATGCTATCCAACAAAAAACAAAGCCCC
>JBBQEA010000034.1:0-30949 GCA_038320245.1 Chitinophagales bacterium
CAATAGTTTTTAAGTTTTTATACTGTCATCACTTAGTTATTTATGTTGTAGTAGCTTTTGTAAAGTTTCTTTCGTTAAACATTAATTGAATAGTAGAAATTTGCTAAACCTAAGGCCGATTTCCTATCCTAATTTTAGGCACTGAGAGAAAACCCCATTCCGGGAATTACTATTGAAAAGATTCATATTACTAAATCAATTAACTTACTCTCCTGTATGTTTACTAAAGTAAAAAATATTGAGCATAGCAGTGTTTTTTTAAATGGGGAGTTAAAAAATAATCCTTTAAATAGGACAAACATTTCTATTCATAAAAAAAGTAAACCAATAAAATATTTTCAGTTATTATTTATGAAAAAATACTTTTTCATTTTTATTTTCATCAATTGTATGTTGCTTCAATTATCTGCACAGAACAAAATTGTTGACAGCATGATTAATTGGGTGAACAAAACCAATAAAATTGATTCACAGTATATAATTACACTTCATAGAATTAGTTACCGGCAAAGTGAAAAAGATATTAGGCAATCGTTTGCCTATTACGAGAAAGTATCTTACTATAGCGATAGCCTTAATTTTTTATACGGCAAATCGTTGGCCCAAATTAATCTTGGTATTTTGTTGAATATCGCCGGCAATTTTGATGCCAGTAACAAGGCCTATTTTACTGCCATAGATTATGCTGAAGCCAGTGTAGCCCTTCGCTTAAAGGCCGTTTCTTTAAATAATATCGGTGAGAATTTTTTAACACTAAGGGACTTTGGAAAATGCCGCCAATATACAAAGGAGGCTATTGATATTAATACAAAATTAAAAGCATGGAGGGGCGTAGCTATCAATTACGAGCAGCTACAGCAATGTGATTTGGATGAGCAATTATACAAAGATGCTAAGGCCAATTTGGAAAGAGGAATGCCTTTTGCCCTTCTTTCAAATGACAGTTATGTGCTGTCGCAATTTTATGTTGGCTTTGGTAAACTACATGCTATTAATAACAAGATTGATTCTGCTGTTTTTTATTTTACAAAGGCCATTGATGAAGCAAGGTTGCAGGGTGATTTAAAAAATGAATACAATGTGTATCTGGCACAGGTGCAATATTTAAAAATACTGGAGCCTAAAGAAAAATTGAGCCTGTTAAAAAAGGCTTCTAAGATTGCCATACAAACCGGTTATTTTCAAGGAGTATCGGATGCTGCACAGCAGATGTCTATTGTATACGATGAGCTAAAAAACAAAGACTCCTCACTTGCCTATTATAGGATATATAGACATACGGCTGATTCTTTATTTTCTGAAAAAAATAAACGAAATGTTGTCATTAAGGAATCGGAATGGATGATTAAACGGAAGGAAATTGAAAATATACACCTTAAAGAATTTGCTGTATTACAAACCAGAGACCTTGCTATAAAAAATTATTTATTGTTAGCACTCGCCGTACTGCTAATATTTACCATTGCTTTTGCGATAGTTTTTTATAAATTCAGGGAAAATAGAAAGAAACGAACTGAAGCTGCATTAAAGCAACAAATAGTGGAAACAGAAATAGCAGCTTTAATGGCTCAGATGAATCCGCATTTTATTTTTAACTGTATAAGTAGTATCGATGGGTTGATTCAGGGGGATGAAAAATACAATGCCACCAGGTACCTGAATAAATTTGCAAAACTTATCCGCAATATATTAGACAGTTCTAAATCACCTACAATTGAATTTACAAAGGATACCGAAACCTTGCAATTGTACCTCGACCTGGAACAACTACGAAGTGAAAATAAATACCGCACTCATTTACAGATTTCTGCTGAAATGATTAATAGTGATTACCAGGTGCCACCATTGGTAATTCAGCCTTTTGTAGAAAATGCTATTCATCACGGTCTTAGAAACCGGCAGGATAATAATGGACTACTCACAATTGATATTTTGAGAGAAGAAGATACGGTTTGCTACAGCATCACTGATAATGGAATTGGCCGGGCAGCCGCAGCTAAACTAGGCAAGCACAGCCACCAATCCTATGGGATAAAGATGAGTACCGACAGGATTAAAATGTTTAATTTGGAAACAACCCCGTCAGTAATAATTGAAGACCTTTTTGAAAATGAGCAAGCATCCGGAACAAGAGTAAAAGTAAAACTTACGATTAAATGATTAAAGCAATCATAATAGAAGATGAGGCAAGAAGCAGGCAGTCCCTACGGCAGAAGTTGGTAGATTATTGCCCGCAGGTAAATATAGTTGGAGAGGCAGAAAGCGGACAGCAGGGTATTACACTAATTGAACAATACCTGCCACAGGTAGTATTTTTAGATATAGAAATGCCGCTGATGAATGGGTTTGAAATGCTGCACCAGTTACCCAGAAAAAACTTTCACATCATCTTTACTACAGCCTACGACCAATATGCCATTAAGGCTATCCGCTATGCAGCTTTTGATTATTTATTAAAGCCGGTAGATATCGAAGAATTAATAATGGCTGTTGAAAAAATCAGCAGCAGTATCTCTGCAACAGAGCAGGAAAAAAAAGTTGAAACGCTGCATCACAACCTGGTGTTAAGTAAAGAGCTTAACAAAATTGCCATACCTACTTCGGAAGGGTTACTGTTTTTTGAAATCAGAAATATTACTCATCTGGAAGCACACAGCAACTATACCCATATTTTTTTTAATAACAGATCCAAACTAATATCTTCCAAAACATTGAAGGATTTTGACGAATTACTTCCTTCAACCATGTTTTTTCGAACCCATCATTCGCATGTGATTAACCTAAGTTGTATAAAAAAATATGTAAAGGGAGATGGAGGCAAAATTGAATTACTGGATGGAACTTTCATTGATTTGGCAAGAAGAAAAAAAGAAGCATTTTTAAAAATGATTGGGCAATAAAATAATTATGGCTAAGTTGGTTAACAACCACATATCCTGATAATCCGGATTGGGGGTATAAAAAAAGCTGCACTTTTATATGCAGCCTTGCCAAAAGGTTTTAAAAAGCAGATGAGTTATTCTTTTTTCTTTTTCTCATTCAATAATGCTTTATCCGCTTTTATAGTTGAGTCTTTAATTCGTTGTTTTTCTTTTTTCTTAAAATAACCTCTTAATAAAAAATTACTTTTAGCAGCCTGTAAAGTTTCATCTGCGGCATTGGAAGTTCTATTTATACTGGCCGCTGTTTGTTTAGCAGTAGCAATAGTACTTTCTAAATTATCAGCTAGTTTATTATCGGCAAGCAAGCGGCCAACGGTGCCTTTACCACTGTTTATTTTTGCAACTATATCTGCAAGCCCATCTGTAACAACCGATGCGTTGGCTGATATTTTAGAAATGTTATTCATTATTTTATCTACATCAACAGGGTTGGTGCTAAGCAGTTTGGAGCCGTTTTTTGCCACAGGCGCTGTGCTTGTACCCGGTGCAATCAATATCAATTTATCACCCATTAGTCCATCACTGCCAATGCTGGCAATGGCATCTGTTTTAATAAATGGCTGAATATCCTTGTCTATGCTTAAGGAGAGTTCTACACTGGTATCATTGATAATGCGAATACCTTCAACTGTGCCGATATTGATGCCTGCAAACCGCACAAAATTACCTTCCTGCGTACCGGAAATATTTTTAAATTCAGCAAAAACGATAAATGCATCACCGAATAATTTTTTTTGTTTTCCAATAAGAAAAATCAACCCGAGTAGTAATGCCAGGCTAATAATTACAAATAATCCGGTTTTAGTCTTTTGTCCAGTAGTTGTATTCATATGTATTATTTAAAGAATGATCGTATATATTCATCCTGTGAATTTTCTAATTCATCATGAGTGCCCTCAGCAATAAAAACACCATCATCAATTACCAGTACCCTGTCTGCAGTTATTTTGGCGCATGGAATATCATGCGTTATAATAACCGAAGTTGCCTGATATTTTTTTTGAATTTGCAGCATTAAATTACTAATCTCTTTAGAAGTGATTGTATCCAACCCTGTGGTAGGTTCATCATACAAAATTATTTCTGGTCTTACAACAAGTGTACGTGCAAGACCCATGCGCTTGCGCATGCCGCCACTTAAGTCGGATGGCATTTTATCAATAGCATCAGCAAGGCCTACAGCTTCCAGTACCTCAATACATCGGCTTTCAATTATAGCGTTATCCTTAATTTTTAATACCCGTTTTAGCGGAAAAATAAGGTTTTCTCTTACCGTCATAGAATCATATAATGCTGCACTCTGAAAAAGAAATCCAAGCTTACCACGCAAGGCTGTAAGGGCATCTTCTTTTAAATCTTTTACCTCTTCTCCAAATACTTTCAATGATCCCTCATCCTGTGTAAGTAAACCTGCAATGCATTTGATGGTAACAGATTTACCACTTCCAGACTTACCAAGTATTACTACATTTTCGCCCTTGTTTACTGTAAGGTTGATGCCCTTTAAAATGGCGTTTTCTCCAAAGCTTTTTTTAAGATTCTTTATTTCAATAACTACCTCCATAATCAATGTAACATTTAAGAGTATAAAATGGAATTAGTTAATTGTACAACAATGGCATCAATAATAATAATCCATATGGAAGAAGTTACAACCGCTGAATTAGCCGCCAATCCTACGCTGGCTGTTCCATTATTGTAAGTAAACCCTTTAAAACATCCAACAAAACCAATACTTATACCAAAGAAAATTGTTTTAATAAATGCAGGGACTATGTCACTATATTCCAGAATAGTAAGCGCTTTGTAGAAATATAATTTCATACTTATTCCGCCATTCAATGCTGCGGCAATATAACCCCCTATTAAAGCCATAGCATCTGCAAAAATGGTCAACAACGGAATCATAATGGCACATGCCAAAATACGGGTTACTACCAAAAACTGAATAGGATTTGCTCCGGAAACTTTCATCGCATCAATCTGTTCAGTTACATTCATACTGCTTAATTCTGCACCAATACTGGAAGCAATTTTACCTGCACAGATTAGTGCAATTATAACGGGCCCTATTTCACGGATGATTGAAACGGATACCATACTGGGAATATAACTTTCTGCACCAAATTCTTTTAAAGTTGGTAGTGATTGAAGCGTCATTACAATACCCAGAATGAAACCGGTTAAAGTAGTTATGCCAATGGATTTGTACCCGATGATATATGATTGACGAAATAGCTCATCCCATTCAAACCCTTTTTTAAAAATGTTTCGGAAAAATGATTTAAAAAAATATGCCTGATCGGCTACTGCCACCAGCGTTTGTGTAAAGGGTTTTTCTTTTAGCATAATTTGTATTGAATAATAGTCAAATGTTTTTATATTGATGGCTTATCTGATTATTAACCTTTCATTCAATATGCTAATCACCTGCCAAAAAAAATTGATTGTAGTTGGCTGGTAATGCTGCATAACAGGATGAGGACTGATGAGATTATTATTGCAACACTATATTGTTGGGAAATAAATTCTACAGAATGAGCTAATGCAAACCGTATTCGCATGTGAGCGCCCTTCAACTTTTGAAGAAAAAAATCAGAATAAGTGAAGTAGTTTTTCGAGGTCTTCCGGTGTATCGATACAATGACTTTCGTGTGCTGTTGTTACACATTTTATTGTAAAGCCATTTTCTACCCAGCGAAGTTGTTCTAATGATTCAGCCTGTTCCAGCGAAGACACGGAAAGCCGGGTTATTTTTTCAAGTACATCTTTTCTATAAGCGTACATTCCAACATGACGAAAATATTGGTGGTGAAGATGCCATTCTTTTTCATCTATTCCCTTTATAAATGGTATCACCATCCGGCTAAAATAAAGCGCCTCTTTATTTACATTGAGTACAATTTTTACTTCTCCTTTATCAAATAACATTTCATAACTATCTACCGCAATCATTTGTGTTGCCAACTCTGTTTTTCCGTCCAGCAACACAGCAGCCAATTCGTTTATTTGTGCTGGTTCTATAAAGGGTTCATCGCCTTGAATGTTGATGACGTATTGGTAGTCTTCCTGCAGTTGTTGCAGTGCATCCCAGCATCTGTCTGTTCCACTTGGATGTTGTGCTGCTGTCATCACAACCTGGCCACCAAAACTTTTAACATGATTAAAAATTTGTTCATCATCTGTAGCCACAATTACTTTGTTTAACAGCTTGCTTTTGGCTGCCTGTTCATACACACGCTGTATCATGCTTTTTCCTTTAATATCAATCAAAGGCTTGCCCGGAAAACGGCTGCTGGCATATCTTGCAGGGATTATTCCTACTATCATATTTTTCAGGCTTGTGTAATTTCGTTATCCAGCAGTGTATAAGATAAAGTGGGGATTTGTTTTTTTATATCCAGGTAAGCCTGGTAAGGGTCACTGAATTTTATCCGGTGATCAATGGCGGTAACATAATTATTTGTCATCACCATTATCATCTCTGATATCTCTCTTAAAGCATTGTTGTTGCCATCAAAAAAGGTAACGTAATCTACCAGCCTGTTCTTTTTGGCATATTCTATCAATATTGGATTAGCTGCCCTGTTTACCATCATTCTTACACCTACCAACTTTGCCACTGATAAATCCAACACATCGTCAAACACAAACATTACTTCGGCGGGAGAAATATTATGTTGTTTACACAAATGCAAAATGGCTTTTTCTTTGTGCGCTACTTTATAATAGATCGCATTAAAATTTTCCCGCCGTGCATATGAAAATGCCAATTGATTATTTTCACCAGTAATGATGGCTGATATAGGTAGCTGCTTATTGAGCAAGTGATGGTTGAACCGGATAAGGTTGATGCCCATTGAATCTACCTCGCTAAAAGTGCTGTGGCCATCAATGTTTTTTTGTCCATTGTTAAATACACCGTCCCAATCAAAAACGAATGCTTTTATAGTTCTGAATTTTTGCCTTAATGCAGTAGAATTAATTACAAATTCTCCCCTAAAATAATCTTCAAGTATGGAACTAAACTGCATAGTATTAATGGTTAAGCTGTATTTTGATTGGATACATTTTAAATCTGATATCGCTCGAATGTAGCTCGCTTCTTTTACGCCATCCTGGCAATTAGCTGTGGGCATTGTCCGTACCACCCTCAGTCTTTAAAAATATACTGATAATAATGTTATTCAAAAAATAAGCCATCGTTAAAAGATGGCTTATTTTTTAATTAGATTCTAAATCCTGAATGTCAAGCATTCCAATTGGTTTGCCATTATCAGTAACCAGTATGGTGTCTACGTTTGTTTTCTTAAACATTGCAGCAGCATCATTCAGCAATAAATTGCCTTCAATGCTTACTGGTGTTTTGTATTGTAAGTCGCCTAATTTTTTATCTAAAATGGTTGGGCCATCAGTTTGTAAATGTCTTCTTAAATCACCATCAGTAAATACTCCTTTTACCTGCATATCAGCATCAGCAACTACAATGGCTCCAAAGCCATATTCTGTCATTTTAATAATGGCATCTTTTACATTTACGGCAGAGCCAACGATTGGGTTTACACCGTTAATGGCTTCATTTACCCTCATGGTCATCAATTTGGTATCCTGCAAAAACTGCTCTGTACCAAGGGTAGTAAAATGATTCTCCGTTAATGTTTTTAATATTTTAAGCGGAACAGTAATAGTATGTGCGCCCACCTGTAATGCGTTGCGTACATGTTCACTGTTGCGAACGGAACTGAACATTATTTTTGTATCATATCCATAATGATTTACAGCATCTACACATTGCTCCACCAGCCCAAGCGCATCTTGCCCCTGGTCCTGTAAACGGCCAACCAGCGGACACACATACGTGGCACCTGCATGCATGGCCATGTAAGCCTGTTGCAGCGAATATACCAGGTGCACATTTACAAGCAACCC
The DNA here is from genome assembly GCA_038320245.1 of Chitinophagales bacterium. GTDB lineage: Bacteria > Bacteroidota > Bacteroidia > Chitinophagales > Chitinophagaceae > Ferruginibacter. The sequence continues at coordinate 7,872 of JBBQEA010000034.1, forward strand.
ATCTTTGCGCAATAGGGCACAAGCCCTTACACCTTCTAAAGAAACCGGAATTTTAAAAACAGTTTTTGTAGGATCAAGACCAAGATTTAGCTGTCGATGCGCTTCTTTCACCACATCTTCTGCAGTATTGCCCAGGGCTTCAATCTGAAGCACCGGTACCATCTTCGACAGCTTTACAATCATGCCGTCAATATCGGTTATGCCTTCCCTTTGCATAAAGGTTGGCGTAGTGGTAAGGCCATTTAAAAAGCCCAATTTAAATCCTTCTTCAATCTCTTTGAGGTTGGCTGAATCAAGGTATAATTCCATAAATAATTTTTTTATTTGCGGCGAAAATAGTTATTAATTCGTGAATCGTCAATGGTGAATTATCAATCTAACTTTATCAGTTAATATAAATCTATTGAGCCCTATACTTCAATTCTATTGCATGCAACTCAAGCAATGGCTTTAAAAACTCTTCCAGATCGTACATAGAAAGCTGGCTGGCGGCATCGCACAAGGCTTTTGTTGGATCAGGATGTACTTCTATAAAGATTCCATCTACACCTGCAGCTACACCAGCACGGCTCAATACCGGCAAGAATTCCCGGTTACCACCTTTTGCATCAGAACTGGGAATACCATATTTGCGAACGCAATGAGTAATGTCAAACACTACGGGATAACCAATTTTATTCATGTGGTAAAAACTCCTTGGATCAACCACAAGGTCGTTGTAACCCATGGTATAACCTCTTTCTGTTAAAATGATCTGGTCGTTACCAGAATCAACTAATTTACCTACCGGGTGTTTCATATTATCGGGAGCTAAAAATTGACCATGCTTTACATTGATAACCTTGCCTGTTTTGGCTGCTGCAACTAATAAACCGGATTGCATGCATAGGTACGCTGGTATCTGCAACACATCACATACTTCCGCCGCAGCGGCTGCCTGATCGGGGTAGTGAATATCGGTTAACAACGTAAAGCCAAACTGTTCTTTTACTTTGGCTAAAATACGCACGCCCTCTGCAAGGCCGGGGCCCTGGTAATAACTTAAACTGCTGCGGTTATCTTTTGAGAAAGATGATTTATAAATGACAGGAATATTCAGTTTTTCACTTACTTCCTTCAGCTTTTCAGCCGTCTTCATCATGATGGATTCTTCTTCAATTACACATGGACCGGAGATCAGGAACAGTTCATCTGCTCCGCAGTTGATGTTACCTACTTTTACTTTTTTTGCGCTCATAATTTGTATTTATTTACCACAATAATCTAATTGGGTACAATGAAAAATTTTTGTCTTTGGAAATGATGGTTAAGTCTTCGGTGATGGATTGTGCTATTATCATTCTGTCGAAGGGATCCCGGTGGTGAAGGGGAAGGGAAATAATTTGTTGAGTGTGCTTAAAGGAAACATTTAATATTCCTTTCTTTTCAAAACTTAGTTTGTGTACAATATCAGAAAATGGATAATATAATTGAATTTTTTCGATGGTAAGCTTAACCGCAATTTCCCAAATCGAAACAATACTCACATATTTATCCTTTTTTTCGTCTTCTAAAATATCTTTCGCTTTTATAGCCAATTGCGAATCTCCTTTAAAATACCAAAGCAATGTGTGTGTGTCAATTAAATAACTCATTACATATAGTCTTTAAAATCTTCCAAAGGTTTGTCAAAGTCTGGTGATATCCATATTTTTCCCTTTAAGGAACCAAATCCTTTATCAGGGTTTCCTACCACTTTGGTAAAGATTTCTTTTGCTGTTTTTTCTTTTTCTGCCTTTTCTTTTGCCAATAAAAAAGCAATAAAATCAGAAGCTTCCTGTTTTTTTAATTCAGTCAATTCTTCAAATTTGCTTACTAATTCTGCTGTTGACATTGTTAAAAATTTCAATAAAGATATATTTTTTTAACTTACAATCTTCTGGTGAAGTATGCGTATTAGTGTGGTATGCCATTACATATACTCTTTAAAATCTTCTAATGGTTCGTCAAAATCTGGTGCCATAATAAACATTCCTTTTCCACTTCCAAAAACAGGCCTTGGTTTAACTTTACCTTTGTTTTCGTCTTCAGCTTGAGCAATTAAAAAGGCAATATAATCGGAGACAGATTTTTTCTTTTCCTCTGGTAATTTTGATAGCTGTATTAAAATTTCAGTTGTTGACATTGAAGTAAGTTTTTTTTAAGATAGGCCCTTACATATAATCTTTAAAATCTTCTAATGGCTCATCAAAATCATCAGCCATTTTTATCTTTCCTTTCAAAATACCAAAAGGGCGATTGTTAGCTTCGTTATTTTTAATTTCATTTAATTTACTTTACTTTCTTTCTTTTTTTTTGATAAGATGCAATCTATAAAATCATTCACTTATTTTTTACATCTTCAGGCATCTGAAGAATTTTATTGTATAACAATACAGAAGTATCCATAAAATAAATTTTTATAAAGTTACAAAAAATTACTTCTTACAACCTTTTGTACAAATCCTTAATCGTATCTAGTGTAACCTTCTCTTTCCAGTCTGCACCTATTGCATGGTTCCACATGTGGGGTAAATTATATGCAACCTGTGCCATGGCTGTAATTGTTTCTTCGCTCCAGTTTTTGCTGAGGCCTTGTGGTAAAGTCACTTTGTGTTGCTGTAACATTTGTTTTAATTCCGCTACGGCATCTCCATAAAAATCTTCCAGATGCTGAAAGGCAAGGCAGTTGGCGTAACAATGTTTTTCATGCAAAATTTTTGATAATCCATAGCTCAATGCGTGACAAACGCCTACTTCCGAATAAGTAAGACTTAATCCTCCCATCATACTTGCCACCATTAATTTATCATCGTTCTCGGGATTTTGGCCGGCTTTATCACCAAGGTAAACTTCCCTGCAAAGCTTTAATGATTGCTCAGCATATGCATGGCTGTATGCATTGTTAAGTGTGCCATTTTCACTTTCTATACAATGTATGTAAGTATCCATTCCCGTAAACAACCATTTGTCGGTTGGCACACTTGCAATTAATTCTGAGTCAAGAATTACCTGATTAAAAACTGTCCAGTCGCATTTAAGGCCGAGCTTTTTTTCGGGCCCGGTTAACACGGCCGTCATAGAAACTTCTGCACCAGTGCCGGAAATGGTTGGTACACCTAAATGATAAATGCCAGGATTTTTTATCAGATTTAATCCCTGGTACAAAGTAGAAGAACCTTCATTAGTGAACATCAATGATACAGCTTTTGCAATATCCATGATGCTGCCACCGCCAATACCAATAATACCGGCTGGGATGCCTTTGCTGTTGAGTATTTCGTCTCTTAAAGTATCTATCTGTTCGGTGGTTGGCTCCTCAGGATCAACATCTATCAGCTTTACAATGTCAACTGCCTGCACAGGAAGTCGCTTTAATAAATCTTTTCCGGCGAAATAATTATCTACTACAAATAGAAAGAAGCCTGCGTTTTCGTTCCGCTTTTCAGCTAAAATGCCGGCCATATTATCGAAGCTGCCACGGCCGAAAACAACCTTGTCGATATTTTTAAAATTTTTGTGAATCATGTTTGATGTGCTAATATGTTTATTTACAAATTTGCAAACGGAAATCTGTTAAAATTATTAATGTTGGTATTGTTGGCTTCCAAAAAAGTGCAACAACCTGTTGCACTTTTGTAAAAAGAAATTTTTTCTAATAAAGAAACCGAAAATAATTAACCTGTTGTATTTCAAAATAATTATCAATTATCCAATTTTCAATTATCAACTAAAACCACCGCCTTCTCCACACATGTACTGATTTTTTTTGCCAATTCATGTACTTCTTCTTCCGTCCAGGTGCAACGGATGCCGAAAGAGATTAAGCGTCCGATTACTTCCTGCGATTTTGGTAAATCCAGCTTGGTGTAATCCTGCGGCGCACCTAAAATTTCTACCGGCAACCTTGCTGCTGTTTTTAATTCTTTGATATGGTCCCACTGGTTAATGAAGTGATACATATTGGTGTACCAATAATTGAAACCTGTAACGCCTGCCTCGTTAAATGCTGCAACCACCGCTTGTGTAGTTGCTGTATCGGGTAAAAACATATTTAAGAAGGTAGCTGAATCGCCTGCCGGATCTGCAATGGTTGCAAAAGAAATCCCTTCCGTTTTAGACAGCAGTTCTGTTAATAGTTTTTTGTTTTTATTGTTGCGTTGAACGATTTCCGGAACCCTGCTGGTTTGCACTTTGCCAATGGCAGCATGCAGTTCGCTGATGCGATAATTGAAACCAATAATGGGGTGTTGCTCCATGCCACGGTTGTTGCCCACATGATCGTGACCATGATCGCTGTATGAGTCTGCCAATTTATAAGCAGCTTCATCATTGGTTACCATTACACCGCCTTCGCCGGCTGTAGCTATTTTAAAAAAGTCGAAAGAGTAGCAACCTGTTTTACCAAACAAACCTACCTGTGTGCCTTTGTACGATGCTCCAAATGCCTGCCCTGCATCTTCTACCAATACCAAATTATGTTCATTTACGATGGCCATAATTTCATCCATATTGGCCATGGCGCCGCACATATGAACAAGGCAGATGCCCTTAGTTTTTGGTGTTAATACTTTCTTTATACCAGCCGCACTTAGGCAAAGTGTTTCATCAACTTCTGCAAATACCGGCTTGGCACCTGCAAATAATACTGCTTCAACACTTGCTGCATAAGTAAATGGCGGTACTATTACTTCATCACCGGTGCCAATGCCCGCTGCTGCTAATGCACAAGCTACGGCTGTAGAGCCACTGCTTACAGCATGTGCGTAATTTGCATGGGTTATCTTTTTAACTTCAGCTTCAAACTCTCTGGCTTTCCAGATGCCGTTGCGCTGTGCATCGTGGTTGTAGCGGAATAAAATCCCTGTTCCCATTACGTCATTCACTTCTTTTTGCTCTTCGGCACCAAATAATTCTGATCCTGGCATAGTTGTAATTTTTAGGCGGCAAAAATACGGCTTCGGATAAACATATTTTTAGAAAAAATGCCCTGTATTCGCCAGCGCTTGTTAAAATTTGAACTTGTAAATACTATTGAAGTACGGTAATATTTATCCCGATACTAACTGTAACGCTCCCATTTGGCTTCTCTACCCTTAACGATTTGCAAGTTGCATTTGCAGATACAGTTACATTGTGCCTTACAATGCAATCTGAAGTATTTGTTGGTACTACACCGCCCAGCCAGGTTGAAGGCGTGTTCCAGTTACCGTTTGTTGCTGTAATAAATGATGTTGAAACTACTCCGCCTATCAGGTCTCCAGTTGTTGTAAGTTTTGCGGCATAAATATCAGCGCCGGAAGTCTGATAATTTCTGTTGTCATTCCAGTTAACAATAAGTTGGCCGGCATCGCTGTTAATCACCTGTCCCTGTATAGGTGATGCGTCTGTGTTGGTGCAAATATCTTTTCCATTAGTGCCCCATTGCGCTGCTGCACTGTTATTGATCTTTTGTGCTCTCAAACTGCTGAAGGTAACATCACGCCATACATAAGAATAGTTACCTGCTCCGTCATCAGTAACATCAAATATATCGTTGTCTCCACCATAATAACCACTTTCAAAAAGCTTTACACCGTTTATTGTCCAATTGGGTGTACCATTTGATAAAATCCTTTGGGTATAGTAACTTCCGCTTATAGATCCGCCATTGCTGTAGTTGCTCCAAAAAACTACCGTGCCTCCGGCACCGTCGCTTAACATTTTTGCTAAATTTTTAGCAGTATCTGTTGTGCAAACAGGCACACCGGCGGCTGCCCATTGCCTTGTACCGCTGCTGTTAATGCGCTGGGTAAAAATATTTCCGTTACCATCATTGTTGCCTGTATAATCGTCAAATAAAAATATCATACCACCATTACCATCTGAAATGCCGGATCTTGTTAATGGAAAAGATTCAAGGAGATTTAGCTGGTTAAACGATTCGGTGTTTACAGCCACGCCGTTATTGGTCCACATTCTTGCACCGTTGCTGCTAAGCCTTTGTGCATAAACATCCAGATTATCGAACGTGTCATCGGTAAAGTGGTTGCTGTTTCTTGAATCTGTTAAGCTTATAATAATACCTCCGCTTCCATCATCTATCATGCTGCCATTAATCGTTAAACCAGGGGCTGTGCAAAGTTGTACACCGCCGTTTGTCCATTGCGCTATACCTGTGCTATTATATTTTTGTGCAAAAGCCTGGGCATAAGTAGTTAAATTTGTTATATTGTCATAGACAGATTCTGTCCAGGATATTATTACTCCACCAGCACCATCTCTTGCTAATTGACCATTAAAAACTTCTCTGTTGTTGGCAGCGTTTACTTTAATGCCATTTACTGACCAAAGCGGATTGCCGCTACTATTAAGGTGCTGCAGGTATAACTCTGATGAATCATCAATAGTTCTGTAAATAACCCAGGATACATAAGCACCCCCACTTTCGTCTGGTATTGCATTTTGCAGTTCTTTATCTCCGGTAGTTGCAGTGCTTACTCCTTTTGGACTAGAGGATGCTCCCCATTGCAATTGCCCGCTACTGCTAACTCTTTGAGCATAAATATTTGGAATGGATGCTGTATTACTTTTATCCCTGGAAGTGAAAATAATAATGGCTCCATTGGAGCCATCCGTAACACTAAGCTTTCCTAACTCATCTGTAGTAGCATTGCAAATTGCAATACCACCATTGGCAGCATCGCCAATCCATTGAGAGAAAGATTGAAAGTAGATAGTTGAAAAAAGAAGAAATGTGTAAATTTTTTTCATTTTGTCTGAATTGAAAATTATAAGAATTTTTTAAAAACGATTTTTGAAAATACAAAGCAATATTTAAAAATCCTAATGAAAGTAATATAAGTGCATACCGGAGGTTATCAATTTTTAATAGGGGCTGAATTGGATAAAAAGTAAACTGATTTTTATAACCTAGGGTTATGCCAGTTAAAACGCCGGACAATTTAGATTTCTTCTTGATCTTCTGGATTTTCTTCCTTCAGGATAATTGTCTTCTCTGTTATATTTTTTACCCGGCCTGATGGTAAAAGCCAGGTAAAGTCCACCGGATTGGGAGGTGTTTTTAGTAAATAAATTTGCCAGGTTATGGGTTCCCAACAAAAGCGGACCTGCTTTAAAAGCACCTCCCACCCACAGTTGTTGCCTGTTGTTAAAAAGAATGGGAAAATAGGCTCCAAATCTTTTTGTTTCCCATCTTGGGGTAATGGCAATAAAATTCATATCCCGGATAAAGAGGCTGTTGCTGGCAATAATTGGTAAAAGGGGCAAAGTAATTTCAGCATTGATGAAAAAATTAGCTGCTATATGCTGATCTACATTTATTACCAGGCGGGTAGGTTTGTAAATATAAAAATCACCACTCAATTGTTTAAAAGATGCGGCGATAGTGGCGATACTATCATTAAAATTATCCACTGTGGTTACGGTATTAAATTTGTTTTCAAGTAAAGTATCTGTAATGCCGGGCAATACGCCCGATGCAGTGATACTTCTGCTTCCAAAGCTGTATTTGTTGCTGCCGAGATCCATTAATGAAATGCCAATTTTTGTATCGTAGGCAAAATCGTCTATTTGATCATTATCCAAATTGATATCCTGTTCTGTACCTATGATGTATTCAAAACCTATGTCTGCACCGAGGCTGTAATTGTTATTTTGTAAAAAAAGTTTTCTGTTGGCAGCGCTTGTTTTATTGCTGTCTATTTTATCGAAATTAGCTGAATAGCCATATTGCAAACTACCCGTGGTAAGTAAATACCCAAGTTTGGTGGTGGCCGTTTGCACATAGTTTACATTGTCAGCTATTCCATAGCCTCCACTTATTGCAAGGTTGTAGTTTAGGGTAATGCCCACATTCAGTTTTTTTTTGTCATCACTATAAATTGTTTGAGCATAGGAGGCATATAGCTCAGCCCAGTTGCTGGCAGCAGCATCTGCTGACAACGGCGCTTTATCCAAATTGATTTTTAAATAATCTGCCAGACTGTAAACTGTGTCCTGCCAGTTGCTATTGCTTGCCATTGCATATGTATAACTGCGGATGCTGGCGCCAAATGCGATGGCCGATGTTGCGTTCAGTGTAAATCTTGCATTCAATAATCTGATATCCTGATTGCTGAAAACAAATCTTTTTTTAATACCATTCTCTGCGGCAATTGTTACGTTTTTTGGAGAGGAAAAAAATGAATAGGTATTTATTTTAAAGGCATTGGTGCTTTGTTTTATTTGAGCAGCAAATGGGGTAATATCCCAGGCGTAGGGTACATGTACTATGGCAGCAGGATTAAATGAGGGTGCCAGACTACCGGCAAATTGCGAGCCGTTAATGGCCTGGTAATTTTGAGCTATCGAAAAATTAAACAACAGTAAACCAGTAATAAGGAGGTAATATTTAATTGGATTCATACTTCGGGCTTGCAGTCTTATACTTGTTAAAGTTTTAAAGATTGAATGTACGCATTAATATGAAAGCCAGCCGGTGAGACTATTACTTTTTGGGATTGTTTTTAAGGTTGATTACCTGAAGCCAAACTATAAGTATTATTTTTTTTTAAGAAATTAAAAAGCAACAATTTTTTTTATTACCAGCTACAAACATGTCAGAATTGTAGCATACTAAACAGCGTAGCAAAACAAAGAGTATCCAGTTAACAATATTTTGAAAAGGCCTACCACTTCAATGTGGGCCACTTAGTATTAAAATAGCTTTAGAATTTCAAAATCCGTTTTATTGAATTTGGATAAAAGATGAATTGCGATTCCTTATTTTGCTAAACTGCTGTAAGCGGTACATTGAATTGAAAACCTTAACAAACTATTGATAAATAAAGGATAAACATGCACAATATTTGATATTATTGGTAGTTATAGGTATATAATCTCTACCTAAAAAAATAAGGCGTCAGCCTATTACTAATTAAAAATATAATAATGAAAGCTGAAATTAAAAACCCCCAAAGTCATGCTGTATTAGAGCAAGTAACAAATAATACTACCATTTGGGTTGGTCACCGAACAGGGGATAACGAAGACCTTGCCTCAGGACAAACATTTATTGCAACATCAGAAGGCGATCTTGAAACAATAGAAATATTTTCAAGTATTGTAACAAAGCCCGGCAAGATGATTATGACTTTACACAATTTTGATTCTCTGCAAAAAAGCTGGGGCCCTGCACTGGGAACTGCCAGTATGGATGTTAACAGCAACGCAACCGGCAAATGGATTGCTTTTAAAATTCCGGGAATGCATTTGAATAAAGGCAAAGCCTATGGGTTTCGTCTGGAAAGTCCAGATACATATGTAGGCGTTGGTGAAGCTGCAGGTAGTTCTCAAAAGCCTCCATTTAGCTCGGGGCAGGAATGGCAGTTTGCAAAAAATAAAAAAAGTACCAATATCTTTTCCTACTTTAGTTTAGCTTTTAAGGTTGATACCAGGGCTTAAAATTTATAGCATAATATTACAAAACCCCGCGGTAAACCAGTTGGGTTTTTATGTGCAGCGTAATTGCAAGTCTGGTATTTATATTCTGTAAAAGTAATCTTCTTGTGTACGTTTAGTTGTTTAGGAATTAGGATGAAGGTTTTAAAAAAGCAAACCATTAAGACAGCTAAAATAAATTTCTTGAAAGGAAGGTTTTTTATTGGCAAACCCTTACATAATCTATTTCCATTCTTGGTGGAAAGATGCTGTCATCCACTCCAGGTTTTCCGCCCCGGTTTGCACCAATAGCAATGTACAGCAGCAGATGAAATGTTTTATCAAAGGGCCATGCTGTCATTAAATCCGGTATTGATTTTTATCAGTTATTTTTATTTTTTAATTAATGCTGCAGGAGTTTTAACATCCATCCATAGTGATTTCAGATCGCCATTATATGTTTTGGTAATGGGTTTGCCGTTACGGGTTAACCCTTTAAATATACCTCTATCAACCAAGTCCCAAATAGCATATTTTGCCTGTGCCTGCAGGTTGATCAATCCAAAATGATTTTCTGACCCCAATGCATTTTTGCTGTCTTTCCATTGCTCATCAAATGCTTCAAAATAAAAAAGAGAAACTCCTTCTTTGTTAGTCCATTCCCTCATAAGTTCATGATAAAGCGCCGATTTATATTCATCTGTTGCTTTTGAGCCGGCTTTGCCATACAATTCGTTTGCCATAGAAGCCCAACCGGTTTCGCCAATATGAACTGGTTTATTTACGCCAATTGATTTCATATAATTTACCACACTTGTATATTGAGCAATTGCATAGTCTCTTGCTCTAATCATTGCTGCATTAATTTGCTCCTGCTCTGATAACAGTTTTTCGCTTTCCAAAATCCCCCAAAATGCGGGGTTGTAATGGGTGTCATGCATTGGGTAGGTATGCAGGGAAATATAATCCACTGCTTTGATGAGTTGATTTAACGTATCTACATGGTACTCTTTACCACCACCTCCCCAGGAAGCAAAATTGTCAGAACTCGTTATCCACACATCTTTGGATAATTTTCCCTTTTTCTTTAAAGCCTGTAAATAATTTACCCACTTTAATATGATGCCCGGCTCCACATAATAAGCCCATGCCCATTTCACCATCGCTTCGTTGCCAACGGAAATCATCTTTACAATATCCGGGTATTGGTTTGCCAAACGTATTGCCTCGGCTATTTCTGTTGCATTGCGCTCGCTACCTTCATTACGGATGGGAGCATTTGCTGTATAAGCGTTTTTACATTCTATCCAGGCGCCCAACATTACATACATCTCAAAACGGGGATCTTTTTTCTTTAATGCGCTGATAGCTTTTAATAAATTACCAATTTCTTTATGATGCACATTATAGGTTCTGAGCACCTTAATATTCATCGCTGCTAATATTTTTAAATCTTCTGTTATTTGAGCAACTGTTGGTTCAATATCTCTCGTTATATCCCGGTACCCGCCGTAGGATATTGCCTGGTATTTTGAATTGCCCAGTATTTGTTTAGCAGTTATTTTTTTTGAGTAAATACCAGTTGCTGTTTTGGGTTTTAGAGTTGCTGAAATAGCCTCGTTCGGTTGAATGCTGTTAAAATAATTATTTAGTTTGGTGACTGTGTTTCCCGCTGCATAAGGATTAAACCGATGTACTTCTTTTAAGGTATAGTAAGCAGTACGGGGAAATAATTTGTACAATCCGTCGATATTGGAAGGCCCTTTTGCACAAATGCCAAACCATTCTTCGTTCATGTTATTCTTTCCTTTTATAAAGTCAAAACTATATCCACCATTGCTCCAGGAAGCATTATCATCGTGAATATTTAAATTATTTGTTTGGGCATATTTCCACCAACCGTCGCTGAATTGAAAAGTAAATCCTCCTATACAATTACCGCTCTTGCCCATGCCTGCAGCGTTTTGATAAATCTCTTTCCAATTTTCTTTTAAAATAGCAGCTTGTCCATTTTCATTTTCTTTTTTTGTAATTGCATTAAAAGCGTCCGATCCAAATTCTGTAAATAAAACTGGCTTACCGCATTCTTTTTTCACTCTTTCAAATACATCTCCAAAAGACATTCCCCTGTAAACATTGATTCCTAAAATATCAACGTCCTTACATTCTTTTGCAATTAAATCAAGGAATTGTAAATCACCGTTGCAAAGTGCAATTGGATGCGATTGATCAATTGTTTTCATCACGACGGCCGCCTCGTTAAATAATTTATACAAGGCTATTTTACGCCTGGTAGATTTTCTGTCTTCCACCGGAATATCCTTTGTTTCTGCTCCTTCCCAAACCAGACCATAATTATTTTCGTTACCCAACAAAAACAACAATAATCCTTTGCTGTCTTTATAATCCGCTGCCAGTTGTTTTACTTCTTCTAAAATGAGTTCACGGGTATCAGCATCAGCATATTCAGTATTAGCAACCCATTTTCCTTTTATTGTTAAACCATACCTGCCAAAAGTATGGTTGAGCATGGTATAAATGCCATAAGTAGAATAAATATACTCCACCCATTTTTTTGGAATACCAGTGTAAACTCTAATAACATTTACACCCATATTTTTCAGCAAAGACATTTCATTATCTAAAGCGGCTTTAATTACACTGTCTGCCTTATCCCAAAGAATATAAGTATAATTTGTTCCGATGGGGAAATAATCCCAGTTCATTCCATTAATCATCAAGTCGCTTCCATTGACTTTAAGTTTAATACCGATGTTGTTTTTATCGATCGTTACATTATCTGCCTGGCAATAAGTAGTTAATGAATAACTCCAAAACATCAATATAAAAAAAACTATTTTCATAAATTTTGTATTCGTATTTAGCAGGTTTTATCAGCAGATCAAAAAACAGGTACTATTTTTTTTCAAAAAGATTCTCTTCTGCCACCATTTTTATTTTTACGCCAACCGTGGCGTTAGATAAACATCTACCTGTTTTATTAATCCCGTTCTGTTAAATATTTCATTGCTCTCTTTAGCATTTATTTCAAGCCCATCTAACTCCAATACTATGCCGCCATCGTTGGTGATTCTTACTGAATTTTTTTCGGCAATATGATATACAAATGGCACCTGGCAAAAGGTAAATGCCAAAGAATTTGCTGGTAAGTCTAAACGAATTGCTTCCTTTTTAATCGATAGATATTCAAATACTTTGCCTTGCGTGAGAAATTCTGATTTTCTTAGTAGCCCGGGATTAAAGGCAATCTTTCCATCCTCCACCATGATACCCAATTCTCCGAAACGGGAGATAATATCTTCTTTCACTTGCCCCGTCATTCCGGGCTGTTTGGCACCGCCATTTCCAGGTGTGTGTGAGTAAGCATCTGTGGGGAAGGCGCCAAATACTTCAGGTGATTTATTTAGGCCTATACCGGCCCTGGCATCGTAATAATGCTGCACCATCCTGCCCAGTTGTACCTCGTCGTTTTTATGATGTAGCGCCAGGAAATAATTTTCGTTGATGGCTAATATTAGTTTTGAAACCATATGCCAGTAAATGCAACCGAGGCCTTCAAAACCATAGAACGTGCCGGACCGACCTGTGAAGGACTGGTGATCAAATACAGTTTCAAAAATCTGCAGTACTTTGTCTTTTTCAGTTGCAGCCAAATCATGCTGCGAAAGTAAATCGAGTGCATGTTTTAAATCTGCTGCATTTCTAAAATTACTGTTGAAATGAAATATACTGTCTGCGTCTTTATAGATAATACTGCTGTTGTTATCCGCAATCAATTGTGTAAGTAATGGACTACTTTTAACCAGTGCTGCCGGGATAATATTTTTTTCGGTGAACCTGGGCAATTGCCTGTCGGGATACAACATATAGCTGTACTGATCCCTGCGGAACATAGCGCTCCATTTCAGTGCATCGAGTACTTCATTTACTTCGGTGGCATCTAAAAGTCCGGCACTAAGTACGGCCACCTGTCCTTCCAGCATTTCGTATAAATGGCGGATAGAAACAGTATCTTCTTTAATAGTGATCAGGTTGTATGAATGATACAAGTTATCAGCCCGTTTGTTTTTCCGGATGCTGTGATCAACATATTTCATGGTAATTGTAAAGAAGCCCGAAAGATCACTTACGTTGATCGACTGTTTGCTGCCGGAGAATCCTTTGTTATAAATTGCTGACCGGTAATTGCTGCCGGCATTACCAAGGGCATCCGTAATTTGTTTGCGATCTTTATCGGAGATTGAATAGTTTAATAAAGATTTATATTGAATGAATGTATTGTTAACCTCCGTGAAAAAAGCTGCAATTTCTGCTGAAACTTCTATACTGTTAGTAGTTGTGTTAGTGAATAAATCGATACAAAATTGCTGCAGCCTTCGTATGTAATAAAGGGTTACCATGGAAACGCCGTTGCCTACCAATGCATTGTTGGCATCGTTCCATTCGGGGCGCTGCGTATTTAACCAAATGCCAGCCTCAGGAATAAAATTGGATAATTTTGCCAATACCATTGCCAGTAATTTTTCTGTAAAATTTACCTGCAATACATTGCCATTTTTATCATGCACCAGTTTTCCATCACTACCATTTTTTTGAACTCTTGCCAGGGCAATTTTTTCAGCAGTAAAATCAAACACAATTGTATCAAAAGGATTTTTTACCAGGTCCTCGTAAGGCTTGATTCTATAAGGAACATCGGCATAAGCAAAAATGTTTTTGCTCAACATGCCATCAAGCGCACCGGGGTGATATCGTTTGGAAATTTCAAGGAACTTTTGCAAATAAATAATCTGGTGATCGCCCCAGTAGCCAATGTTTGCCCATGGATCATGTGGGTCGGGAGACTCCCAGTCAATGCCATTTCTTGTAATGCGATAAGGGTTGTATCCATCAGCAGTAGAGGCATTTAAAAACTTGCAAATCATGCTCTCTGTATAACTTGGGTAGGAGAGGCTGAGTGCTTCCCAGTTTTGAAAAATATCTCTCCAGTTACCCTGGTAATTCAGGTTTTTTGAACCATCTTCTTTTTTCATTTCTATGGAAAAAAGATTCCATGGTCTTGAAGGATCGCCATGCCTTCTGCTAAAGGAAAGCGGAAGGTATTCGTAACACAATCGTATCAACTGTTCATCGCCATGGGTAGCCACAGCGTTAAGTAAAGCAGGATAATTAATTACTGCATCCATGCCCTGCAAAAAAGAACTGTTAGTGTTATAAACTGCCTTGTTGGCACCAGAAATAAATTCAAGCAGATCTTTTTTTGCGAGTGTATAATTATCATCAAATATACCGCCCCGCATTACATTGAATAATACATTTGACAGGTGACGGGTAACACTTAATTTATCTTGTGTAAGTTGAATGCCATCTGCGCCAGCTAATATATTTACCAGGTTTTTGGTACAGGTATTAACATCATCCTGCAGTTGTTGGGCAATGGTTGTACTGTCTTTTAATAGTTGTTGTAAGGTGGCGATGTATCCGGCATTTTTATTTACATCAGCTACGGTATACCATACCTTTTTTTCATTGTCGGAAAGATTAACCTGCGCATTTATAAAATAGGCGCCCCTTGTTGCTCTTACATCTATTTCTTCTGCCAGCGTATGGCCTTTAATAAAATTCTTTAATTGGCGTGCTGATAAAAGAATGGTTGCATCTTCCAATCCATGAGACCAAACGACGGCAGTATTGAGTGCTTCACTTGGTTCAGCTTTGTCTACAATTACAGAACTCAACATGTATAAACCAATGGAGGTTCCGCTTATCAATTCGCTCTTTTTATATGCATCTACCAGGTTGCTATAACTCATTTGTAACTGCCTGTCGATGCCTGCCGGTAATATATTTTGAATGCCATCCAATACTGCAATACTACAATCTGCTTCCTCGTTGTTTGCCAGTGTTGATTTTTTTATGAAGCCAAATTTTTCACTATTCATCCATTCGTATGAGAACGTAAGTCCGAGGTCACTATTAATTTCTTCAAACAAAATTTTATTGCCGTACACACTTTTGTAGATGTTGCGTTCAATGCAATAAATGCCGCTGTGCATATCAGAAAAAGGCTCCCATAAAAAAGGATGGGTACCTCTTTGCACCAACAGCACCGTTTTGCTGCCCGAAATTTCCGGGGAGTCCTGAATTTTATCAACCGTATAATAAGGGAACAATGCATTATCCGGATTTTTTCTGCCAGCGGATAAAGCACCATTACTGGATATGAACATCCAATGGTCGCTGTTGCTGACTATCGTCATAAAAAACGGATCCATTTCATTGTAATTGGTAATCTTATAAAATGATTCTCCGTTAATATCTGTGAAGCCACCGGTTATGGTTTTGTCTTCACTTATTATTTTACAATTGCCCAAAAGAATTTCCTTTTCCATTTGTTCAGTATAGGTTATTTAAAAATATTATTATTGCCAGTTATTTCAACTCATGATTTTAGGCCTGCATTACTTTTTTCGGTTTACGGTCAACATTAAATAAACCCCAATGTTTTTCCGGTTCCAAAGGGTGTGATGAGCCCTTCCATGATTCGTCAAATGCTTCAAAGAAGAAAGTGAGGATATTGTTTTTGTTACACCATTCCATTAAATCTTCATAATAGATTTTTTGATTTTCTTCATTCACATGTTCGGGATGGATGCCTCTTCCATTTGAATTGGTTGCCCAGCCGGCTTCAGTAATTACTACTGGTTTATCCGGATATAAGTTTGCAACAGCTTCGTAGTTTTCACGTGTGTAATCCATTGCTTCATGTATATGCTTGTATTCCCATGCCGGGTATGTATGTATCGAAATAAAGTCAACTATTTCTACAAGTGGCTTTAGCTTATTTAACCAAGGCACATAATTTTCACAAAAGGTTACCGGTTGCTTTGTGAATTTTTTTACCCTTGCAGTATATTCAATTACATGTTTTACAGGAACGTAGTGATCAGTCCACTCTACGCAGGCTTCGTTGCCTACAGAAAGCGAAAAAATAATTTCCGGAAATTGATTGGCCCAGTCAATCAGCCGTTGAATTTTTGCAGCGTTTTTTCGTTGATTTGTTTCAAGCTGCTCTTCATCATAAACGCCGCCGCCCCAGGGGCATCCAAAATTGTTCATCTCTGCTTCTATGTAAGCACCCAACATTATTTTAAAATCCAGGTTCTCGTTTTGGATAACCTTTAACACGGTTTCAGCATGTTCATCGCAATCGTATAAACGCAGGTATTTCCAGTTGTTCTGCAGTATCAACAAGTCTTCTCTTACTTCTTCGTAGGAAGGTGTAATACCTCCTGGTTGCTGCCCATCTCTGAACCCGGAATAACAAATACCTTTTGCAGGCTGCAATCCAAACTGTTTAAAAAAGTTCATACTCAGAATTTTAATTTTTCATTTTTATCCCATATACCCCAGTAAGCGCCAACAGTTCCTTCTGATCCCACTTTCCAGCTTTCATCAAAAGAAGAAAAATAAAATACCGGTATGTTATCATTGGCGGACCATAGTTGTGTATTAATGAAATAATCCCTTGCGCTTTTTTCTCCTGGCACTGCTCCCCGCAGATTTTCACCCTGGCTGGGCCATCCTGTTTCTGTAATAATTGTTTCCTTTCCATTGCCTGCCGCTTTTGCCTGGTAATACATTTGCTTCATATGGTCCAATGAATTTTCAAAAGAACAACCTTCCCAAAAAGGATAGCAGTTGCACAATATAACATCGCATGCTTCTGTAATTCCTGGCCGGTGCGAAAATTCATAATAAGCATCTACATAGCCAACAGTTACACCTGGTAACGCTTCTTTTACTTTATTGATAAAACCCAGCAACTCATCTTCGGTTAAATCTTTGCGGTACATTACCTCATTACCCACTGCGGCAATATCAACGAGGCCTTCTTTTCCCAGTGCTATTAAACCAGCAATTTCACGATCGTTTATTTCGGGGTCGTTGCCAAGCCAGGCACCCACCAAGGTTTTGATACCAAATTCTTTTGCCACTTTAGGTATCAGTTCATTTCCATCAGTACAGGAAAATGAGCGTATCCATTTTGTATGCGGACTTAAAATTGCCATTCGCCGCCGCACCTGTTCTTCGGAAATAATATCGCCCGGCTTTTGTCCTTCTCCATATAAACTAAAGCAAAAGCCATGGGTACCGCCTTGCAGTATTTCAGCAAACAGGTTATTTAAAGTTTCTTCTGTTTCGCCTTGCACATAATTGTTCTGCGATTCTGGCTTAAATGAAAGGACATGTTCTTTTCTGTATGACATAACTTATATTATTTATTGGTTTTCAATTGTTCATTTTTATGCCCAATACCCCATCCTGCGCACACTTTTCCCTCTTGTTTTTTTCCAGGATTCATCACACTATGAGAAATAGAATAACTCAACTTAAGTGGTTTTAGCCCATTCCTGCACAGCAATAAAATAGTTCATTGCATTGCGTTTGGAAGGTTCCGCTGCTTGTACATTTTCGCCTATACGAGGGCTTTTCTGGCATCCAATTCCTTTTTTATCGCCCTCGCTTTTTCTTCAGAAAGGTCATAATCTTTCATTACCCACATTGCTATCAACGTTCCTAAAATGGGCACGCCGGAGAAAAACAACCTTAAGCCGGTGACCGCACCTTCTGCCTGTGTTTCCGCACCTGCTTTAAAACCTACGATAGACATGATAACCCCTGTTAATAAACCTGCTATCGCAAACCCAAACTTAACCATCCACCAATAAATGGCTCCAAAAATTCCTTCCCTCCTTTTGCCCGAAGCCAACTCGTCCATATCGCAAACATCGGCAGTCATAGACATCATTAAAGTAAACAAGCTGCCTATACCAAATGAGAAGAAAGGAAGTGCAAACAAAAACATGTAAGGCTTACCCGGCACAAAGAGAAACCAAAGCAAAATATATCCAAAAATCGATATGCCCTGACAGATTAAGAACGCTCTCTTTTTTTCCATTTTTTTAGATATCCATGCCACAATTGGTATCACGATAAAAGTAGTAGCCAAAGCTCCCACACTTCCAAAAAGAGTAGGCCAAATACCTGCATCGCCTGTATTTCCATTAAAAAGATAATAAACAACAATAAAAAAAGTGAAACCGGCTACCGTGTTAAAGGCATTAAAAATGAAGAAGGTAGCAGCGCAAAGTTTTCTGAATGGCTTATTAGCAAAAGCTTCTTTGAAACTAATGAGAATTTCTTTTAAGCTGCCTCCTATAGTTTTAAGAGTAAGTGGCTTTAAACTATCATCATTTTTTGTAGACTTACTTTTAATAAAGATTGCGGGCATCATGGCTAATATCATACAGGATATACCTACCCAAACTGCTAGTGTACGGGTGGCCGTATCAGCATTGGGAAACCACTTAGGGTCATACATTACTACCCAAAACCAGGGAGCAATTACCCATGCCCATTGACCAATCCATTGCGAAATGGCCATTATTTGTGTTCTTTCATGGAAATCATCACTCATTTCGTACCCCATAGCAACGTAGGGAACGCTAAAAATAGAAAGTCCAAAATAAAAGATAGTAGAAACTATAAGAAAGAAGACGAAATTATAATTGACGCTGTTTTCTCTATATAACTGCCACATTACAACGAAGCATATTCCCATAATTACAGCACCTGCAAAAACATATTGACGACGCCTGCCCCAAACGGATTTTGTATTGTCTGTAATAAAGCCCATGATTGGGTCAAAGAAAGCGTCAAAAATTCTAGGCAGAAAAAACAAAATACCCCACATCCATGTGGGCATGCCTAAATTTTCCACCAGTACCACCATAAAAATACCAAGGGCCGCTGGAAACATTTGATTGGCCAGCATACCAAATCCAAAAGCTAATTTTTGCCCGAATGGCACTTTTTCTTTCATGATTGTTTAATTGTTATTTTGAAATGATAATTGTTTGAATTGCTTTAGCACTGATGGGTGCGTTTATTTTTTTTTCATTTAATGAAATTTCAAAATCCTTTTTTTGTTCTGATGGATTAAAAACAATTACAGCAACAGAGCCATCCGGATTTTGAGCCGCAGTAACTTTTAGTTCTGCGTCATCATTTTCAAAACCAATTCTTACAGCACCGGGGCGAATGAACTTGCTGAAATGTGCCATCGCATAATACAATGGGGTAAAGTACACTTCATCATTTTCTTCATCGACAATAACAGGCGCTGTACACCAGTTTTTAAACCAGTTGGGACCGCCTTGTTTATTCAATACCATATTCCAGTCTATCCATCCATCTACATAATTATTTAAGCAACCAATAATGTCATTGGCATACCTGAATACCGGCACATATTTAGGATGTAAATACTTTTGATTTTCCGGTGCCCATGTCCAGCCCCAGTCTTTTGCTTCAGCACTCCAGTACCAATCATCATTCTTCCAAACAGGTACCTGTCCATCTACGCATGATTCTGTATTGATTAAATATTTATCTGGTGCAAGTTGGTGTGTGTATTTAAGGGACGCCGGAAAAAAATCGTAGGTACTGGCATACCAATGTACGGCTGTGCCACCAAAATATTTTGCTGCTTTTTTATCTTCAAACATGGCTTTAGCCCATTTCTCCAATTCTTCTCCACGGTTTTGATCGTACCCTAAAATCGGAATGTTTGATAAACCATCTTTCTCCAAACGTGGGCTGAGATAGTCTCTTACAAAATCAGTCATCTCTTCGGGAGTAAAGTGCATACTCTCCCAATTCTTATCATTACCCAATGGTTCATTTTCTACAGTAAGCCCCCAAATATTGATACCTTCTTTTTTATATGCGTTTATATATTTTGAAAAATACAAAGCCCATGTTTCCCTGTATTCGGGCAGTAACTTTCCGCCACGCCAGTCGTTATTGTCTTTCATCCACGGTGGTGCTGTCCACGGAGAGGCGATAATTTTAAATCCATCTTTTGAAATTTTTTGCGCATCCTTAATCATCGGTATCAAATCATTCCGGTCTTCATCAATACTAAAATTGTCCAGGTTTTTATCGCCGGGAACATTGGCATAAGCATAATTACTTAATGAAAAATCACAAGAGTTAAAATGTGTTCTTGTAAGCGAATAATCGGCGCCATCTTTACTAAAATATGCTTTAAGAATTTTATCCCTGTTGGCTTTGCTCAGTTTATTTAGGAGGTATGCAGATGCTTCAGTAAACGAGCCGCCAAAGCCTGTAATTATTTGGTAACGTTGTGTTGGATTTATAGAAATATGGGCACTGGTTGCAGCAGCAGGTGTTGCTTTTATTTTTACTAATTTATTTCCATTGGCTGCCGTTTCAAATATCTGAACAGTCGCTTTATTTTCCTGGGCATGTAATGATGTTGCCATGCTTAAAAGAGATAAGTAAAAAATAATTTTTCTGTTCACAAGCAATTCGTTTTGTATTTCCTGGTTACTTTTTAGCGTTTACAACGGGGGTGAATAATTCTTTTAATAAGTCCATTATGATTCCGTTGTAGCTTTTGATTAAGGGTTTTCCATTTCTGGTTAATCTTTTAAAAGCACCGCTATCTATTAAATTCCATAAAGCATATTTAACTTCTCCGTTTAGTTTAATTAATCCATGATGATTTTCAGAATCGTTGGGATTATTGGCGCTTTTCCATTCTTCACCGAATGCTTCAAAATAATTTATTTTAAGCCTGTTGAATTTACATACAGCTAATCCTACATGATATTTTTGACTGTACTTTCAATTCACATCGAAATACTCAAATGCTTTATCGTCTATTAGAAATTCGTTTTTTAGTAATAAACATGAATGCTTAGTTCTACTTATATACTTTCACATAATCAACATACATCGATTGTGGAAAAGTAGTTCCTGCAGTTGGCGAACCCAAAAAATTGCCTCCTACAGCCACATTCAGGATAATATAAAACGGGTGGTCGAAAACCCATTGCCCGGTAACATTTTCAGGCGTTATCCGCTGGTACATAAAATCATCAACGAAGAATTCAATATAACCTTTGCCCCATTCTATTGCATAAATATGATAGTCCGCATCAAACCTTACATTAGGTAGATAGTAAGACCTGGTGACGGCATCGCCACCGGAATAACCGGGGCCATGCAAAGTGCCAATAATGATATTCGGCTTTTGTCCACGTTGTTCCATTATGTCAATTTCACCACAGTTTGGCCATGGAACTGAATCGACATTTGCACCCAGCATCCAGAACGCAGGCCATATTCCGGTGCCGGATGGCGTTTTTATTCTTGCTTCAAAACGGCCATAGGTCTGTGCGAATAGATCTTTTGTTTTTAATTTTGCAGAAGTGAAGGATGCCCCTTTAAGTTTTCCCTTTCTTGCAGTAATTACAAGATTTCCAATGCCATCGAGCCTGGCATTAGAAGAATCGTTTGTATAGAATTGCAATTCATTGTTTCCCCAGCCATGGTAACCCCTCCCAATATCAAATGACCATTTGGAACTGTCTGGCATACCGCTGGCATTAAATTCATCCGACCAGATTAAAGAGCGTTTACTGGCCACTGTTGTATCTGGTTTTGCCATTTCGCCGGTAATCGTATCCTGTGATTTCTTCCCTGTACAGGACCAAATAAAAATCAATATTGCAAAAAAATATTTTGACATAAAGTTTAAGCTTTCTTGCGTTTATAGAAATTCTCGTTACTGATATACTCTTATATAATCTATCTCCATAGTAGCTGCAGTTACTGCCGGATCAATTGTACCTCCAAAATTTCCTCCCATCGCTACATTTAAAATGAAAAAGAAATTCTGATTAAAAGGTAAAATGCTGGTGTTGGTTACTGAATGAATCAATAAATCATCTGCAAACATTTTAATAGATGTAGGCGACCATTCCAAAGCATATTTATGGAATTCCGTTGTTGCATTTGAAATAACCTTTGAACCACCATCGCCATTGCCACCTGACCTGCCCGGATAATGTAGTGTAGCATAAATTTTATTCAGATCATTTCCTACGTGTTCCATAATATCAATTTCTCCGCATGCAGGCCAGGAGACTGAACTAATATTGCTGCCCAGCATCCAAATGGCAGGCCATGTACCCCCGCCTGCAGGCAATTTCGCCCTTATTTCTGCCCTTCCATATTTGAATGAATATTTATCTTTTGACAATAACCTGGCAGAAGTATAGGGGCTTCCGCTATAATTTTCTTTTATCAGATTAATCTTTAAGGTACCTCCTTGTACAATTGAATTTTCCCGCCTGTCGGTATAATTTTGCAATTCGTTATTTCCCCATCCTCCATTTGCTCCAAGATCGTATCCCCAAATTGTTGGGTCTGGCGCACCATCGGTATTAAACTCATCAGCCCAAACCAATGCAAGGCCTACTTTTACGGTAACCTCTATTGAAACTGTAAGCGTTTTACCGCTGCTGCTTTTTGCTGTGGAATTTACTGTATAGGTGCCGGATGAAGGGTACTTGTAGGTGATAGGTCCGGTAACATTCGTTTGAAAAATACCATTACCAAAATTATAAGCGTAACTAACGGCGTTGGTGGCAGTGGAGGTGAATATTACATTGCCACTGTTATCAGGATTAACAACAGCAGTTACCACCAGGTTGGTTGGCGCATCATTTGTATTAGCCGGTACG
>JBBQEA010000035.1:0-30367 GCA_038320245.1 Chitinophagales bacterium
TGGAAAATTGGGTGAAACCACTTTTAATACCATACAGGCGGAAGGCGGGGAAGTTATGCAGGATGTAATTATGTTTAGCGTTATGAGCCCTGTTAGTGGCAGGATGGTGAAGAATGGAGGACCCGGTGTTACCAGTTTTTCCGGGCAGTTTATTATTGAAATACATTTTCCTCCGGGTGAAGATTGCAGCGATTATGAATACCGACAGTTTATTTGCGGACGGGTTGAAATGTTGCCGGCAGGGGCAAATCCTGCAGGACCAATGACGGATTTACGCAGCCTGTTTAGCGTTCCCGGCGGGTTACAGCCAATACCCAATTATACACAGGATGGCAATACAGGACTAACGCCTCAACGAATGGGTCACAGAAGTGGCCCGGGGAGCACAAGTCCGCTGAACCATTACGTAAATGCAGATGGTTCAGAAAACCAGCGGAATGGTTGTATTTTTCGTGGAGAAGATTTTCCCGCCATAACAGGCCGCATTACAAACACGGGTGAGCAATACGAATTTGACTTTAGGTTTATGGGACAAATTGTTCACAAAGACCGGGGTGTTATTGCAAAAAAATTCTGGAGTGTACAGGAAGATTTTTTAATTTGATCTTCCAATTAAAAAATTCAAGTTCCCGGTTAGTTGAGGATTTTACAAAAATTGTTAAAAGGATACGATCATGTAGCAAGTAACTATTGTAATAATAATTCTTTCATCATTGTTTAGAAAGTTTAGATGCACAATTGAAAAACTGAATTATAAACCATTAATAATTCAACTGCTATTTTAAACAGTTACAAAATATTTAAAGCTGGAAATTATTTTTAAATATGCCAACAGTCAACATGCCATCAGGTGAAACATTTACAAGATTCAGCAACTATGTTAACAACAGGCTGCAATTACATTTTGCTGCAAACGGCGATCAGGTTCCGGCAGAGGAATTACCCGAATTTGACAGTACTGTATTCAAAGGTAAAAAGTTGAATCACTGTGAAACCATTATCTTACTAACAGCATTGGCGGCGCATGTTCAGCCAACGCTGTTTGATAATGCAATACAACCATTTATGCCAAAGGGCGGAGAGTTTCCCGAGTTTGGTGGTGTAAAAGGAACTAACACAAGGTACATGTTGCCTACCGGCGATACGGCACTTTTTTTACTGGCTGGTACTGATACGGATAAACGCAGACAGGTACTTCGCTATTTCGATCCTTCGCATTGGTTCTGTACAGATTATGTACTGTGGCTGGAGCATGTAAAAGAAGGTGAGCCACGCATGAGCGGTAAACTTATTTTACACCAGGAGTATGTAGATTTACTTACTACCGGCTTGGTTTCAAAGCCAGCATTCAGTCCGGAATTTCCGGCCAAACTGGTTACTACAAAAATGGAATGGGAAGATGTTATTCTACCTGCCAAAACTGCCACTCAAATTGATGACATCAAAATCTGGTTACATCACAACGGCACATTTTTACAAACCTGGGGAATGGAAAAAAGAATTAAACCTGGCTTCCGGGCCTTGTTTTACGGGCCTCCTGGCACAGGCAAAACTTTAACTGCTACACTGCTTGGCAAACAATTTGAAAAAGATGTTTATCGGGTAGATTTGTCGCAGGTGGTTTCCAAGTACATTGGCGAAACAGAAAAAAATCTGGAAAAGATTTTTATTAAAGCAGAGAACAAAAACTGGATCTTGTTTTTTGATGAAGCCGATGCCTTGTTTGGCAAGCGCAGCAATGTGCAGAATGCACATGATAAATATGCCAACCAGGAAGTAAGTTACCTGCTGCAACGGGTGGAAGATTTTTCAGGTTTGGTAATTTTGGCTTCCAATTACAAAAGCAATATTGACCAGGCTTTCATCCGAAGGTTCAATAGTATTATTCATTTCCCCATGCCAAACCAGGCAGAGCGCTACGCCATATGGAAAGCAGCCATACCGCCCAAAGCCACACTGGCAGATGATGTTGACCTAGTGGCCATTGCAGCAAAATATGAAATCAGTGGTTCTGCCATTGTGAGTGTAATTCATTATGCTTCTCTGCAAACGATTTATAAAAACAGCACCATCATTTCAAAACCAGTAATACTGGAAGGCATAAAAAGAGAATTTGAAAAAGAAGAAAGGGTTTTTAATACATGATTATTATTGAATAGAAAACTCTTTTTTCAATAATATTTCATTGGCGTTTTTACCAATACTTACCGCATAATTGCCTGGGTATAATTTCCAGTTATTGGTTGCTGTATCCCATTTTTGTAATTCGTTTACAGGTACTGATAAACTAATTACTTTTACTTTTCCTTTACCAATTGCCACTTTTCTAAATGCCTTCAATTCCTTTAAAGGCATTCTTTCTAAGCCAGGATAATTTATGTACACCTGCACCAATTCATCTGCATCAAACTTTCCGGTATTGGCTACATTCAATGAAAAATGTATGGTATCCTCCAAATGATAAGAAGCAGTTGGTTGCTGTTGCCAGCTATAACCGAAGGTTGTATAGCTTAAACCAAATCCAAAAGGATATTGCACTTTACCATCAAAATAACGATAGGTTCTTCCTTTGAGCGCATAGTTTTCGTAGGCCGGTAAATCATCAAAAGAATTGTAAAATGTTAACGGCAATCTGCCGGAAGGCGAGGCTTTTCCAAATAAAATATCAGCGAGTGCATTGCCTCCCTGCTCTCCGGGATACCAGGCATAAATGATAGCATCGGCATACGTTTCAATTGCAGAAACATCTATAAAACTACCGGCGGTTATTACAACAATGATGGGTTTTTTATTGTCTTTTCGCATTGCTTTTAAAAAAGCAATGTGACTGGCGGGCAGGCTTATATTTTTTTTATCTCCTCCTCCCGCTGCTAAAAACGCATCGCCTTCTTCTCCTTCGTACACAGGCGAAAGTCCGACTACAGCCACTGTAACATCGGCATTTCCTGCAGCCCATATTCCGCCAAAATGTGTAGTGTCAGTAAAATCACATCCCATATCATATTCAACCCTTGTTCCTGCATCCACGGCATTGGTAATGCCTTCTACAAAGTTAACCGCATGTCCACTTACGCCATGGTAATTACCGAGCAACGCATCCAATGAAGCAGCATTTGGCCCAACCACCATTATGGCTCCATAATTTTTTTTATTCAGCGGCAGAATCTGATTATCATTTTTAAGCAACACCATACTTTGCTGCGCCATTTTTCTTGCAACATCAATATGGTATTGGTTACTTACACTATCATTTCCAAATTTTGCATAGGGACTTTTGCTTGCATCATCATAAAAACCGAGTTTAAATTGTGTGCGTAAAATACCCGCCAAAGCACTGTCTACTTCTTTTTCGGTAAGCAGGTTTTGCCGTATGGCTTTCAGTACATCATCCTGCAGCATATTACTGCAATCAAGGTTAACGCCGGCTTTAATAGCCGCCGCCGCTACGTCCACACTATTGGGCAAAACTTTATGTCTAGACCAAATATCTTCGAGTGCCCAGCAATCTGTTACTACATGGCCTTTGAATTTCCACTCTTTTCTTAGTACATCCTGTAGCAAGGTATTGCCGGTGCAGCAAGGTTCATCATTAACCCTGTTGTACGCACACATCACCGATTCAACACCTGCATCTACCAACTTTTTAAAAGCATAGAGGTAGGTTTCTCTTAAATCTTTTTCATCCACGACAGCATTGAAAGAATGCCTTCCGGCTTCCGGCCCGCTATGCACCGCAAAGTGTTTTGCACAGGCTGAAGTTTTCAGGTATTTTTTATCAGCACCCTGCAAACCTTTTACAAATGCAGTACCCATGCTTGCGGTTAGAAAAGGATCTTCGCCATAAGTTTCCTGTCCCCTGCCCCATCTTGGATCTCTGAAAATATTGATATTGGGCGACCAGAAAGTAAGCCCCATGTATTGCGAATGCCTGTCTTGCTTCACTGCTAAATTATACTTGGCCCTTGCCTCTGTAGAAATAATCGTTGCAGCTTCATATAACAGGGCATCATTAAAGGTAGCAGCCATGCCAATTGCCTGGGGGAACACAGTTGCCTTGCCTGCTCTTGCCACACCATGTAACGCTTCGTTCCACCAATTATAAGCTGGTATGCCCAACCGGGAAACTTCCTTACTCCTAAACCCGAGCAAGGATATCTTTTCTTCTGTGGTTAGTTTTTTTATTAAATCCTGCACCCTTGTTTCGTTACTGAACTTGCTGTTTAAATAAACCGGCACCTGAGCCTGCAACGCAGCAGCATATAAAATCAAGAGAGCGAAAAAGATATTTTTTTTCATAGCATTTATATAAAAATGAGAAGCGGTAAATTAAACATTTTTTAATGATGCTGATGTTGTCTGGAACATTTTCTATTCACTTGCTCAATTTCGCAGGCATTCGCCTCCATCATTTTCCATTTCACTAATTACAGCTCCAAATAATGGAAAATAAAATAATTAAAAATTTTGTAACCTATTGAATTTAAGCAGTTTAGCTTTTGGCACAAATTGGGATTTGTTAATACCAAACAATTAAACCCAACCCAAATGAAAACTATCACTACCCTCTTCATCAGCATCATCGCCCTTGTTGCAACTGCATCTGCAAATAATGTTGAAATTACAAATACAGCGATTGTAACTGGTACTTCACTTACTACCGGCTCCATTGAAAATACAGTAGTATTAAACTGGATAGCAAAAAATGAAACGAGCAACAGCCGCTACGAAATTGAGCGTTCATTTTACAGCAATAACTTTACTACCATCGTAACTTTTCAAATTCCTTTTTCAAATGGCAGCAGTGTTAAAAATTACAGGATAAATGACAATGCTTCAGCTTTGGCCGGAAGGGCAATCGCTTACTACCGTGTAAAGCAGATAGCTGCTAATGGTAATGTAACTTACAGTAACACAATGGTGGCTAATTTAACAGCAAATAATTCAGTTGTAACAAAATCAAATACTACTATCCGTTTTACTGCAACACAAAATGGCAACGCTGTTATTAAAGTAAAAAGCATTACAGGGCAAACAGCTGCTACAGTTAACACGATCATCAGCAAAGGCAGCAACGCAGTTGAGCTTACAACAATCAATGGTCTTGCAAAAGGTATTTATGTAACAGAGGTAATGGTGAATGGTGTTATGATTGATAATCAAAAAATAATTGTAGAATAATCACCGGCAAAAACTCAAGGGCAATTAAAACTGCAGCTACTATTTAGCTGCAGTTTTTTTTTAATTAATGATAAAAGGAGTGAAAAACATTTCTGCTAAATATACACAAACAGTGGTTGATTTTACCCAACAATACCCTGAAACTTGTCTTCTATAAAAGGATTTAGGTAGCCCTCCCCGACTGACAACGCTTTCGCTGTCTTATTATCTATTACAATAAGATGACAAACCTTCCGT
The DNA here is from genome assembly GCA_038320245.1 of Chitinophagales bacterium. Lineage (GTDB taxonomy): Bacteria > Bacteroidota > Bacteroidia > Chitinophagales > Chitinophagaceae > Ferruginibacter. The sequence goes on from JBBQEA010000035.1 coordinate 5,416, forward strand.
TATATAAGTTAACAGAAGCTATAATTACCAACCATTCCAATAACCAGTTCCATGTTAATGACAAAACCCAACTATCTGCACAGCATAATGAAGAGCAATGTTTTCTCCAATAATCGCTTTTCGTCAATTACAGATAATGTCATAAAAAATAAACAAGGTAGCTGCCCAACTAAAGTCAGTGCAATCACTCAACAGGATAGGTATAAAGCGATAAATAAAATATTGCTGCTAGTGCTGTGTTGTATTATAAATGCGGGAGTGCCTGTATTTGGACAAACGGTAACCAAGCAATTGTATTTATCAGATCCCGGCCAGTCGCTGGATCGTGTGGACCCGGTGACCACTTTGGATTCCACCACTTCTCAAACAGCTTCATTATCGCCTACATCGCAGTATTTGTATGGGTTTAGAGGGGCATCAAAAACGGATTTCTGGAGGTATGATGTTTCTACAAATACATGGACGGTAATGGCTGCTGCACCGGCTACCATAACAAGCGGCGCTTCCTTAGCATCTGATGGAAAGTTTATTTATGCATTACGGGGTGGCGGCACAGCCGATTTTTGGAGATACAACCCTGCCACCAATACCTGGTCAACTTTAGCAAGTCCTTTTCAAACTGTTTCCGCAGGATCGGCTGTTACATTTTTAAATGGTGTTTTATATGTTTTTAAAGGCGGCTCCACCACTACGTTTATGAAATATACCATTGCCACTAATATTTGGGCATTGCTATTACCTACCCCAACTACCTCTACCGTAGACTGGGGAGGAGCCCTTGCCAATGATGGAAACGATGTGTATGCCCTAAGGGGCAACAGTAACAGTACTTTCTGGAAATATTCAATTTTAACTGATACATGGACAGCTTTAGGAACATTACCTGCAGTAATAGATGGTGGCGGTTCCTTGTCATTTAATGGTCTTACCTTTTTAGCACTAAGAGGTGGTGGTAATAAGGATGCTTATAAATACGACATGGGCACCAACACATGGTCCAGCATTGCGCTTGCACCCAATAGTTTTTTTAAGGGGGCTGCCCTGGTATGTGATGATGTAAATACTTACGCTTTACGAGGTAATAATTCAAATAATTTTTGGCGCTTTAATGGTACTACCTGGGCCACTATGGCAAATACACCATCAAGTGTTGATTCGGGTGGAGCAATCGTTAAATTTGGAACATTGCCACAAGCAACTGTATTTACACAAACACCAACCTTATGCAGCCAGTTGAAAATATCAGCGGGTACCATTAATGTTTCAACCTATTTGTCCATCCAATATGGTACAATGCCGGTTAACCCCAACATTACTGCAGTTTTAAAATATAGTGCCATCAACATTATTACGCTTACCAACCCTACATACAACGCTTCAAACGGTTTACTTTCCTGGACAGGGCTCCTGGCGTCGGGTGCCACTATTCCAGCAGGGCTAGCTGTTACATTAACAATAACAACCAATCAGCCAAATGTATCCTTTAAAATCCTTTTCGACAGTAAAACAAAACCCTCTAAGATTGACCTGCCTGTAACAACATTTATCAATGTAAATAGTGTAAAATTCTATGATGGGCCTTATCCGGGAGGTAACATTATAACCACTGTACAACCTGGTAATACATGCTATATAAGATCTGTCGTTAGTGATCCATTTGGCTTTTCAGATATTACGGGGTTAGATGTTTCTATTAACCCTATAGGCGCCAGTTTAACTGCTGTTTCGGTTAATGGGTCCGGTTGTAGCAGGGTATTTGAAGCGCCGTGGACTGTACCAGCAGGAGCTGCTACTTACACCATCACCGCAACAGCAAAAGAAGGCACTGAAAATACGGTAACACATTCCAAGTCATCAATAGTAGGTACCTGTGTTCAATGCCCACCTAATGTTATTGATGATGCGGCTACAGTAAATGGAGGAGAGTCCATTCTCATTAATGTATTAGCCAACGATTCCGATCCTAATAACAACATGGATCCGGCTTCTTTAACAGTTACAGTTGATCCCCGAAACGGACAGGTAATTTTAGACAATAAGAAACTTACCTATGTGCCCAATGGTTCCTTTGCCGGGATTGATACTTTTTATTACCAGGTTTGTGATTTAACCGCCCCTATTCCGCTTTGTGGCTCAGCGAGGGTAATCGTAACCGTTCTACCTGTAACATTCAATACCTGCACCGATGCCACAAAGGACAGGTTGTATTATATGCCTTTTTCCGAAAATGAAGCCCAAATAGCGTTGCAAAAGTCGGCGAACATTGCATTGCCTTCAAAAAATATACGCACCATTATCAGTATAAAAATAACTTATCCCGGCATGAAGCTCGTCTGGGATCATTGGGAGGATGGCTACGAAACTAATATCCTTAACCCCACCCAATCTAGTACCCAGGTTTGGGGTGACGGTAATATCTATAATGGTATTGCGCCCGGTTATCCCACAGATATTATCCCGGCAGGAGGTAGTATTGTAATGGATAATACCATGCTTACACCCAGGGTGGCATCAAATATTTTTTATGATGGTAAAGATAAATTATATTCCAGCGGGCAGGTAGCTGTAACCCAGGTTTGCGGAGAACCAAAGGCCATGCCTGTGCAATGTTTAAAAACCAACGTGTCGGCCTACCCAACTGAATATGGGAAATCGTTTGTTATACCTGTTGGAACAGATATTCCAAGCCAGGATTTTAAATATATGTCCTTATTTATCCGGGCATCCCAGGACAATACCACCATTCAAATTGACCGTGACCATAACGGTACTTTTGGCATAACAGCTGTATTAAACGAAGGCCAGGTATTACTGGTGGATGATGCAACGGCCCCGGCAGGAAATACCATTAAAGCCGGAGCTGTGGTGTTGAGTGACAAACCAATAGCCATAGATTTTCATTCTGGTGGAGTAGATCAGTATTCCTGCAGGGAAGCACCCATTTTTCCGGCTTCCTGGTATTCCAATACCTATTATACGCCCACTCCTACCACCAATTCCAGCACGGGAATAAAAGATACGGCTGCAGTGATGTTTTACAACAGTTTAAGCAGGGATATCAACATTGTATGGACATCTGGCTTACCTGCTACCGGCGCCATATTGGTGAAGGCAAATTCTTATGCAAGATTTCCGATGCCTGTATCCGCTACCGCAGCTTATAAATTTGTAAATCCTACAGGGGAATCCTTTGTTGCAATAGAAATTGTTGACTCCTATACTCCAGGTGGTGGTGGCAATAACGGCACTACATACGACTGGTCTTTTAATCTACTTTCAGAAGAAAGATTAACCGATTTTGCAACAGTTGCCTGGGCCCCCGGTGGTTTGGATTTAGATGCTACTCCGGGACCTGATGTAAATGGTAACCCTATCTGGGTAACACCAACAACCAATACCACCCTATATGTAAAATACGATGGAGATATTACGACGGGACCAAGCACCAGCCCCTGCGGTCTTAAATATGACGTGGCAATTCCTCTAAATGCCTTGAATTATACCAGAATAAGAGACCCTTATGACAATGACCAGAGCGGTATTGCCGTATATACCTGCAATGGAGCAAAAATTGCTGCAGTGTATGGCGAAGATCCGCAGGGTTCACTTACGGGTATAGGAGTTGCTTACTGGGATGTAGGCACTACCATTCAACCCTTCTGTAAAGAAAAACTTGTTTTTGCTAATAACGATTTTACCGTTACACTGGTGGGTACACCTGTAAATATTCCCGTTATAAAAAACGATGCAGCTTTTTTTGCAATAGTTGATCCGGCCTCAGTGTCTACCACAGGGCTATTACCGCCTAAAAATGGTTCAATTATTATAAATCCAAATGGTAGTATTACTTATACTCCCAATCCGGGATTTATTGGTAATGACACTTTTCAATATTCAGTATGTTCTACTCCCTTTCCCGTAGTTTGTGGAACTGCATTTGTATATATAACTATAGGTTCCTGCCCAACACCCTTGGGCAATAACATCATTTCCGGGCAGGTATATTTAGACAGGAATATGGACGGACACAATAACGACGGTGGTACCGGATTTTCGCCAGCTAAAGTGTATTTATACAACGATGGCAATTGCAATGGTAATGTAGACCCCAACGAACTGCTGGATTCTGCAGTAGTAGATGCAACCGGCAGGTACCAATTTGTGCGTTTACCTGAAAAGTCGGTAGCTGACAATTTTGATCTGCTTCCATCCGGCAATAGTTGCAAGAGTGGCACCGATGGAAATACCCCCTGGAAATCAGACTGGACAGATGTTGGAGATATTTCCTCTGGTTTTTGTGTTTCCCCGGCGCAAACTGCAGACAATACCGATGTTGAAATTGTGCAGGATGGTTCATTTGGATTTGCGTTACGTATTGACGATGCCAATAAATCGGCTATACGCCAGTTAAATGTGCAGAATGCAACCAAGGCATTCTTAGATTTCTCCTATCGTCGGTCAACTACTGCACTTACGGCCGGAGAAGATGTATTGCTGCAATTATCAAAAGATGGCACTACCTACAATACTATTTATACTATCGCAGGCAATGGCGTTGCAGATGCTGCTTACATTAATATTAGTAACGTTTCCATCAATATTGGTACTTACAGTGTCAATAACAAAACCTATTTCCGCATTTTAACCAATGGCAATGTAGACGAAGGCGATGACGTATTTATCGATAATATAGTGTTCAAATTTTTGCAATATGATCAATGTTACATTATAACGGTAGACTCCGCTGCATTCCCATTAAACAGTTTTTTAACCAATAATGTAAAACAAAAAGTCACATTTACCAGCGCAGGAATGTGTGTACAACCGATAGATTTTGGTGTAAAAAGAATACTTACTTATACTGTTAATGATGAAAACAGTACCTGGCAGGGCATGGCTGTTAGCGGCACTGTCGCTATCAATGACTTTGACCAGGAAGCTGACCTTCAAATTTTTGGTAGTTTCCTCCATCCCATTACAAAAGCCGATATCAACAGTGGTGCTGTTATTCCAGGAGTTAATAAAACTGGAGGAGCTGTTGCCAACGCCGGAATACTTACGTTTACCAATAGTGGCAATTATACTTTTGCCCCTGCCTCCGGGTTTACCGGTGTGGTAAAAATACCGTATCTACTCTGCGACAATGGGCACGACCAGGCATGTACCACATCATGGCTGGCAATAACAGTTGATCCATTACCCAACACCGGCAATTCCATTATTGCCAACAATGATGAAGATATCAGTTACGGAAAACCTATATCGGGTAACCTCCTCAATAATGACCGGGATCCTAAATATCTTTCCTTTTCACTCATCTCCTTTATGTATGATACCAACAGTGATGCTATACCCGATGTAACCAGCACACCAGGTACAGTAGCGGTTTCTGGAATCAATATCTACAACAACCCTGTTGCTAACGCAGGTGACCTAACTATAGCCGCAGATGGATCCTATACTTTTACACCAACGACTGGTTTTGTAGGCGGAATTGATGCTTCTTACACCATCACCAACACTGCCGGCATTACCACTATGGCAAATATTCATATTGATGTATTGGCCGATATTAATGGAAATGAAAACGACCCTCCATTTGCTGGTGATGATTTTAGCTTTACTACAGTTAACCAAAACGTAAAAGGCTCATTTATAAACAACGACAGAGAACCCAATGGAGAACCTGTTAGTTACCTGGGTACTACCATCAATACAAGCGGTCCGGCCACTCAAATAGGCGCCGCTATTACCACACAGGCCGGTGGACAAATAAAATTTTATGCTGACGGCAGCTATCTATACATACCCAAATTGGGATACATAGGGCCAGATTTAGTTACCTACAGTATTTGTGATGTCACCACCATTAATCCCAAACCATTATGCGCCAGCGGAATCACCCATTTTCTGGTAGGTCCTGGATTTAACATCAGTGGAAAAGTTTGGGATGATGCCAATGGGGATGTGATCAAAAATGGCGTAGCCGAACCTGCAACCAATCTCGGCGGTCAATTATTTATAAATTTAGTAGATGATAATGGCCTTGTTGTTTTGGTAGCACAAGTTCTTAATGATGGCACCTATTTGTTCGTAAATGCACCCCCCGGAAGAAATTATTCCCTTGAATTATCTACTAAACAAGGTGTACCCGGCACCCCTTCTCCCGGGGTAACATTACCGCAGGATTGGGTAAATACAGGCGAAACAAGAAACGGCATAATTGACTATGGAGCTAAGGGCATAATAGATAGCAGGCCTTATGGATTCATTAATGTATCTAATTTTGATTTTGGAATTGAACAACTTCCAAATTCAACCGATCTATATGCTAACATCAGTACACCAACAATTGGCCAGTTTATTACGCTGAATGGTGGTTCAAACCCTCCGTCGTTGAGCGGTAAGGATTTGGAAGACTGCCCTGCAGGCTGCTCATTGTCTGCACAGGCTGTTATCATTGACTCTATGCCGTTGAATGCTAATTTATATTACAATGGCGTTTTAGTAAACTCAGGTCTGTCCATCAGTAATTTCAATCCTTCCTTATTAAAGGTTGAAATCACCACCGCAACACTCGGCTCAAGCTATACAATGTTCTCGTATTCCTATGTAGATGCTGCCGGACAAAAAGATCCTACACCAGCAATATATTCTTTAAACTGGCTGGTGATTTTGCCTGCAAAGGGCCTAACACTTACTGCCAACCGCATTGGTAATGATGTTGCCCTTAACTGGCAAACATTGAGTGAAATTAATTCGGTTTACTTTCAGGTAGAAAGAAGCATGGATGGCAGGAACTATACAAAAGTTGGCGGCAAATTAAGTGCAGCGGGTACAAGTGATAATGAAAGAAAATACGAATCGGGAGACGATATTAGCGATGTAAAAACTGGCAGTGTTGTTTACTACCGTATAAAACTCGTTGATAAAACTGGTAAATATGCTTATTCGAATGTTGCGATTGTAAAGCTACCTGGCATGGGATCAATAAAAGTGTCTCCTAATCCATTTGTATCCGACATCAATATTAATATGGCTGTAGAGCAAAATACTTCGCTGGCAATAAGGATAATGGACATTACAGGAAGGGTGGTTTTAAGCACTACACAAAAAATATCGAAAGAGGCTCCACAGGTTGCAATCAAGAACCTTAATTATTTGAAAAAAGGTATCTATGTGGTAGAAGTGATAGACATGCAGTCAGATAAAAGAGCAGTAGTGAAAATAGAAAAAAACTAATGAACCAGCAACCTTGAAATTTGTAAACGATGAAAAAAAAGATTTTGCTGCTGTGTTTTGGCTGCCTGATAATGGGCAGTATTTTTTCTCAGTCCTTATTTGTGTATGGCACTAATGAAGTAGGCAGAGATGAATTTTTGAGGGCATTTAATAAAAACAACACAAATGTTTCCGACAGGGCGCAATCGTTAAGGGAGTATTTGGAACTGTACGCAAAATTCAAATTAAAAGTGAAAGCCGCCAAAGAGCTTAAACTGGATACCATGGCAGAACAAAAATATGATATGCTGAATTTTCGCAGCCGTCTGGAAAGTGAATATGTTATTGATACAATCGTTGCACTTGAAAAAACAAAATTCAAAAAAAATCCTGCTGTAAATAAAGCGCTGCTTTTTCAATATGCAGACAGCGTAACATTGGTGGCAGAAAATCGTAAATATTCAATTGCAAAGATTGTATTGTTTTCTTTTGCAGGAATGTCGGTAAAAGTGAATGAATGGTACAATTATATAAAAGAGTACAAACTAAACTGGCAAGTGTACAAGGGAGAAAGTTATGATGAACTCCTGGAAAGATTCATTGCCAAAACAGTAACTGAGTATTACCGAAAACACCTGGAAGACTACGACCCCGAATTTAAATACCAACTGCAGGAATTTAAAGAAGGTAATTTGATGTTTGAAATGATGGGAAGAAAAGTATGGAATAAATCGAAGGATGACGAGGCCGCATTAAAAGCATTTTACGAAGCCAATAAGGATCATTTTTTATGGGGCGAAAGTGCTGATGTAATATTAATAAACGCCAAAAGCTATGCCTACGCTGACTATGCCTCAGAAAATATGAAGACCGGGCAATACTGGAAAAAAATTACTGACAACAGCGAAGGAATGATACAAGGCGACTCTGGCAGGTATGAAATAAGTCAGTTACCCGTTAAGCCGGGAACCAAACTGGTAGCAGGTGCAATTACTGCTGTATTAAAAAGCAATACAGATAATGGTGCCAGTTTTGTAAAATTAATTAAGCTTTACCCCGCCAACTTGCAACGAAATTTTGACGAAGCAAAAAGCCTTGTTATAAATGAGTATCAAAAACAATTGGAAGAAAACTGGATGGGAGAACTAGCAAAAAAATATCCGGTAAAAATTAATAAGGCTGTATTTGATTCGTTGCTAAAATAGTTGAACCACTCATTTATGAAAAAGAAAGTTCTGTTTACATAAGTGGTTTATACGCTTCAAGCCATTCTTTAATCATAAGGTTTTTAATGTTTTTATTAGCATCACCAAACTGTTTTCTTTTGGTGCATCTTTTACCCAACTACTGATAGCTGTTACATTTAAATTGCGAAGCATTTGCTTATCGATTCTAAAATCTTCTATCAATAATGCTGCTGTTTGTTTTACACTTCGCAGCAATATACCGGAAGTAGTAATAATTTTATCACACAATGCTTTTTCGGGTGATGCCATTAATACTGTTTGCCTTTTTGTGAGTATTACCTGGCTTATGCCAAAGCTGTAGTAAGGCAGCGCCATGTAGGTATAGCTAAATCTTCCAATGGTTGTTTTAAATGTTTTTGAGGTGTTGGTAGTAACCGAACTGATTTCATAAACCCTTTCAGGAATAAGCCCCAATACAACAATGCGCTGTCCAAAGACACATAGGTTGGCCCGTAAAGATGATTGGCGACAAGAAATGTTCCGATTCTAACTATTTATTTAAAATACCTTTGGCCTCCTTCACCATTTCTTCCGCCGTTTGTTGCGATAGTTTTCCAATGTCAAATTTCGCCAACACGGTTTCCAACTCGCTCATTTTTTTATCTTCCTTATTTTTTTTGTACTGCTGTTTCAGGATGTTTATTTTCTCAAAATCCTGTATGCCTTCAATCAGTTTTTCAAAACGGATAGAGGTGACGGGGCCGGGATATACCTGGTAGGTATCACCAGCAATGCTATCAAATTAGTAGCTTTTCGTTAGTTATTGTTATTGTGTCAAGCATTACCTCCAGAAACGTCATACAATTTTACACCTTATTGCATAAAAATATCTGCTCCCTTTTGGAAGGTAATTTTGTTTGCCGGTGATTTTTTGGAGAGTATTATTACTGATTATCTACTGACTGGTATTTTACTTATAACATTGAAACAGCCTTGCCTTTCTGCTGCTTTGCTTTTCTCGGTTAAAGGCTCTGTCTTTAATTACAGCAACAACTGACAGCGCTATCTTCTTTATAAGGTCATTAATTATTTTGTACAAATTTGTATTGTTAACCAGCGCTATAATCTTTTCTCTTACATGTAAATAGGCATTTTGCCAATTGTATTTATATGCATGCTTGCGATCCTTGACGTTTATGTCAATGTCCTCCTGGGCTTCGTTTCCCAGCATAGCAACTATATTTAGCATAAAAATATGGGCATAGAATTCCTGATAAATACCTTCCATTTTCCTGCAGCCAAAATGCTCAAGCTTCATCTTAGGCTTTAGTTTTTTAATACCTTCTTCAATACCCCAGCGCATAAAATAAAGTTGTTTCATCGCTGTTTCATCAATGGTGTCTTTATCAAAAATATTGCTTACCAGTAATTCTGTTTCACCTGTGTCAAGTATAACCTTGCTAACTCTTACCAGTAAGCCTTTTACATCCTGCCCATGCTTTTTACAGTTGGAACGTTCCATTTCACTGGGCTTCCATAACGTTACAAAATCACTTTCTGTTGACAGCATTGCCTGTTTTGCAAAAGAGCAAATCTGCGTACTTAGCCGGATACAATACTTGTGTTGCAGATTGTCAAACATTTTACAAATACTAAAATTTCCAAAACCTCTGTCTAAAATAAAAATAGCATTGGTTGCCTTTACCGAAGGCAGCAACAACCTCAACAGGCTTTTTTCACCTGTTTCCATTTTGTCTATAACACTGGCCAAAACATAATTGGACAATACATCAAAACATATTAAAGCCTGTGCCATACAGGTTTTAGTGCCTTTGGCTGTTTGGGCAAAAATGCCAAAAGACTTTTTGATTGATGCAGATGGCGGTAACGAAACTGTACTTCCGTCCACTGCAATAAGCTGGTATCCATTCCAGGTTGTTGGCTTAAATGTTTGGATGTGTTCGACAACAAGAGCGTTTAGTGCCTGAAAAAATATCGGTTTGATTTTATAACGGGCTGCGGAGAATGCAGCGGCTCCTGCTATTTTATCACCAAGCTGCGGAAGTATTTTGGATAAATTGAACTCAACAGATTCTTTGAAAAGATGCAGTATAAAAGAAACTACTGTAGGAAATGTAAGAGAAGCTTGCCTGGTAAAGTCGACTTCATCAACTCTAAAAAGACAAACTGTGTCGGCACTATGAATGAACTTAAATATTTTTTTTAGCAGACCTGGTAGTTGGCTGCCCTTTTGTTTGCTTATATTTAAAAGCCATAGTGCGGTATGTTGGTGAATGGCAAATATAATGCATACACATTAGGGTTCTTCACTAATTTGATAGCATTGGTATCACCAGCAGGCCAGGCAGTAAAACGGCTGTCGTGCAAGGGATCTTTGGGCCAACTGTTATAAGCCCATCTCAAATAACCATCCATGTTTTTCGCTGCGGTGTACCAACCAATCCAAACCTGTTCTGCAGGTGGCGAAAAGGTAAACCCGTTTGGATACTTTTCCTCGCAACTAGTGTACCAGGTGCTAAACTTTCCCTGTTGTTGACGCTGTTGTAAAATCTCTTTAGGGAAACTGAGGCGGGAAGCAATACAGTAATCAAAAATATCATTTTCTATTTCGGAGTGATATTCCCCTGCCAGTGCAATCTTCCAATCGGTATCTATTTCTTTTAGCAGTTTAATAACGGATTGCATGGCTGGCATGGGCCGTTCGTCCATGGCAATAGCGGTGATGGAAAACCAACCTTTTTGTTTTAAGTGTTTTGTAAAATCTTTCAGCATCGTTGACCAAAAAACATTGTATTCCTCCGAACCAATTTTTCCGGTAAAAACAGTGTCTTTACCCAGTTTTTCATCATAATACTTAAAAGCGATTTTCCATGGAACCATGCTGTAACAGTTGATGCGTTTATTGATTCCACATTTCATCACAAAAGAAATGTATTGATCAAATAAACTGTAATCATATGTCCAGCTTCCATCGCTGTTTTTTATCCATTTAATCAGTCCTGGATAGTCATCATAAGTCTGATGACCCCAGGGTTCATTTACAATACTGGCGGTAATATTTTTTTGTCCGGCATTGGCCAGCATGGTGTAATATTTTTTCATAAGAGAAAAATATTCTTCGCTCCATAGCTTTACGCTATGCACCCTGGCAATGGCGGCGGGGTGTTGCCAAAAATCTAAATTAAACTTCCATTTTGCCGGCGGAGGCAATGTTTTATTCAGTACCTGTATTGTAAGTTTTAGTTGATAGCTTTTATCTGCTTTCACCGTAATAGTTCCTGTATAATTACCTGCTGAAGTATTTGCCGGAACGTGAATACTGACCCAAAGCGGTTGCACGGTATTTTCTTTTAAAACAGCCGATGAAACCATGCTGTTGATAGGGTCGGCCACCATTGATGAATCAAAATTTTCAGGTTTGCGGTTACCACATCCATTCTTAAATTCATCGGTGATTACATAACCCACAAAACCTGTTGTAACATTATTTTTCGAAATCACCTTCCCTTCCTTCAATCTAAAATCAGTGACATCCGCATTTACGGATGCTGCATTTTTTTTACCCCATACAATAATTTGCGTATGTACTTTTTCTCCCTTCCAGGCAGTAAGTGTACAATTATTTTGTTGCTCAATCCCGGGGAAAACAGCCTGTGCATAACGGGTATTACTATTGGCAAAACTTACCTGCACATTATTTTTCATACTGCCCCAAAGTGTCGCTTGCAAAACAGGGTCGAACACAGGTGTCTTTTGCAGGGCAAGACTTACATCCTGTGCAGTTGAGCAAATACAAAAAAACAACACGGGGATAAAAAGTAATTTCTTCATGGTTTATAAATTAGTATTGTTTTTTATTGTGAAAACCGAAAAGCTTGTAATTTCCGGTTCGCCTACAGATTCATTTATTACCAGCCTTATCCTTTTTGTTGCAATTGGCTTTTCTGCCAGAAAAATATATTTGTTGCCAATGGCTGTGCCGCTGTAAATAGTCTTCCATTTGCTTTTTGAATAAACTTGTATGGAAAAGGATCTGATGGGATACCCCAAAGCAATGTTCCTCAGTAATACAAATTGATTCATGGAAATTCTTTATCCAATTTCAATTCAATTATTTTTCCTTTGCCATTTGTAGTGCTAATGGGTGAATCAAACCGGCCTTTTATTGCTGAACCAAATTCTTTTAATCGCTGCACATCTTCCTTTATTAAAAGCCCGATATTGTTGGGTGTTAAGCCCAATATCAGTGTTGCATTTCTTCCCACAGATTTATAATAAATGTTTATCAAATCTGTACTTACATTTTTTAATAACGGAAATTAAAAATCCTTCGCAGATTTTGTTAAATCAATGTCTAATAATATTTGCTTTGCATCTTCATCTTCATATTTCTCTATGAATTTATCTAACTGCAAGCGTAATTTACCCGTAATTTTTTCATATCCTTTTTTGCCAAAAACATTATTCATTTCATTCGGGTCTTTCTGCAAATCGTACAGTTCCCAACTGGTTACTCTTTTATAAAAACGGATCAATTTATACCTGTTTGTTTTAATACCAAAATGAGGTGATACAGAATGCTCGCCGTTTTCGTAATAGTGATAATACAAGGCATCTCTGCCTTTCATGTTGTTATTTTTCACTAATGGCAGAAACGATTCTCCCTGCATATCAGCAGGGATATTTACACCGGCTGCTTCTAAAACAGTGGGCGCAATATCAAGGTTCATCAACATATTATTATTAATGCTGCCCGGTTGTATTACACCGGGATAACGCATTACCATTGGCGTACGGAATGATTCTTCATACATCCATCGTTTATCAAACCAGCCGTGTTCGCCCATATAAAACCCCTGGTCGGATAAATAAATCACAATGGTATTTTTCGTCAAATTATTTTTATCAAGATAATCCAATGTACGGCCAATATTTCTATCGAGCGATGCGGCTGTACTTAAATAATCTTTCATGTATCGTTGGTATTTCCATTCTGTAAGTGCCTTGCCGGTAAGATTGCGGGATGACAAATCGTTGTAAATCGGTTTATAATAACTATCAAACTTTGCCCGCTGTGCAGCATTCATTCTATTGATGTTTCCTTCTTTATTCTCCGCTTCTTCATTTGCAAACATTTTTAAATCATAGCCCATGATCATTGTTTTTTCCACTGTCATATCCTGCACTGCTGCAGCCTTCCTTCCTGCATAATTATCATAAAAATTATGCGGCAAAGGAAATTTCACTTTATCAAACATCCCCATATCGCTGGTGTCGGGCATCCAGGTGCGGTGCGTAGCTTTGTGGCCAATCACCAGGCAAAAAGGCTTGTCTGCATCTCGTTTATCCAACCAGCTTTCCGACACATCTTCTATCACATTGGAGGCATACCCTTCCACTCTTTTTTTGCTTCCATCCATCATTAAAAAATCAGGATTGTAATAGCTGCCTTGTCCGGGCAATACCTGCCAGTAGCTGAAGCCCTGCGGCTCTGTTTCCAAATGCCATTTGCCTATCCATGCAGTTTGATAACCAGCCTTGGTCAATTCCTTTATAAATGTATTTTGAGAACCATCGAAGCTGGAATGCTCATTATCTTTAAAACCATTTTTGTGGCTGTACTTACCCGTAATGATTGTTGCCCGACTGGGTCCGCAAATTGAATTGGTAACATAAGCTTTTTTAAAAATGACGCCTTCATTTGCAATACGGTCTATGCCCGGAGTCCGCATCAACTTGCTGCCATAAGCACTGATGGCCTGAAACGCATGATCATCAGAAATGATGATAACAATATTCGGCCGCTGTGCCGGCTTTGACGGAACAGTTTGCCCCATGCTATTGAAACAAACTAGTATTGATAACCATAAAATATTTTTCATCATCTGCTATTTGTTTAAGAAACTGCTTGATCTAAATAAAATGTTTTTTTTCTTGCAAAATTGAATTTTAAATAAAGTAGGTATTACAAAAGAGCCGATCGCTATCAGCTGCCACAACCCTGAAAGACTGCGCCAGGCAACCAGAAATATTGAGTAGTGATATATTGCCATTCACAAAAAGTGAGCATCCATACATCCTTAACTCAAGTAGTAACCGGGAAATGCTATTTAACCATTTCCCTTGATGGTTACCAGGTATTGAACAATCTCATTAACCGACGAATCGGGAATTGGTGCCCCAAAAGTTTTTTGCATTTTTGTTACCAGACTCATCCATGTTTTTTCTGAAAGATTTGGTTGCATTTGTACATACCGGGCCGAGTGGCAACTAACACAATTGCTTTGAAATGTTGCATAACCCGGCGCCTCGGGTAATTTTGTGACAACACTGTAAAGCCCCGTCGGTAAAGGGACAACGCTTACCGGCTTTTTACTATTTATGCCGTTGCATGACAGAATAAAACATGCACACAAAGGAAAAACTAACTTATTTTTCAAATTCATGTTCTTCATGTTTATTCGGCTTTTAGTAATAAGGTTTCAATTTCGTTGCGCATATAACCGCTATGATTCCACTGGTGCAATGGTTGCGTTAATCCCTTTGCATTAGTAGCTTTCACCTGCAAGGTATAATCGCCCTTTTGTGAGGGTGTAAAATTATAGTGCCAACGCCGCCAGGAATATTTACCCAAATCAGCATCTAGTTTTGCGGGCAGCCAGGTTTTACCTTTATCTTCCGACAACTCCACTTTTGCAATGCCATCGCCTCCATCAAAAGCAACACCCTGTATGTCCATTAACTTGCCAACAGTAATCTTTTCGTTTGGCTCTGGTGACACAAAAAGAGAACGAACATTCATCCTGCTAACCGGCTCTACATTGGTTGCTATAGCATCCGGACTCTCATTTCCATTTGGTACATTCTTGGGTATCATGTACGCCTTCTTCATCCAAAATCCTTCGTATGCTGTTGAATGTACCTGAATACTACTTAACATACCAACCCAGTAGGTTGCATACCAACCTGGCACAACCAATTTTAACGGAAAGCCATTTAAAATTGGAAGCGATTCGCCATTCATTTCATAAGCCACCATTACTTCTCCATCAACCGCATGATTGTATTTCAACGATTTTACAAAGTCTGGGGTTCCACTCATTGGCGGTGTATCAAGCCCATCAAAACTAACATCAATGGAATTGGCTTTTGCACCAGCCATCTGCAAAATATCTTTCAATTTTACACCTGTCCATTTAGCATTGCCCATTGATCCGTTTTTCCATTGACCACCCGGTACACGGGGATCAAAAAAACTTCTTGAATTGCCGGAGCATTGACACAAAGCTGTAAGGGTATAAGGTGTAAATTTTGTTTTAAGATCATTGAAAGACAAAGCAATTTCTTTTGTAACATTACCGCCTATTCGTAAACGAAACGTATCGGTATCAACAGCAGTGGGCAATCCTGCAAGGTGCCAGCGCACAAAAAACACACTGTTGGGTGTATAGTCTTGTAGGAAATATTTCAAGGGAGTTTCCAGGTTGGGCGGTCTTTCTGTAAGTAACAACAGGCTGTCTTTGCCTTCGGCTTTTACCATGGTTTGTGCAAGGGAATCCGCCGCATTGGCTACAAGTGGTTTCTCTGTTTTGTTACTGCAGGAAACAAGCATCAACGATAACAAACTATAAAATATTACATGCTTCAATTTGCATCCAATTTATTTGTGAAGGAACAATAAACCTGTTCAAAGATAAAGTTTATTATTGGGGGGTATTCCCTTCCGCTTTAATCTTAGTAAATACAAATCCCTTTCAATAAAATCCCTCCGGCGCAGGAGCTGACAGCTATCGGCTTTGTTCTGTGTCTTCCCTGTTACCGAGACAATTACCTGATTTCATTCCAAATTTATAATCGCCAGACATTACTCAAATGATTTTTGAGAAACAACATAACCGGTTGGTCTTACTACCGTGATCACTGCTTTTCCGTTATACAAATCATCCACTTCAAAATCTAATTTCTCTCCGGGTTTTAAATCCGGAAGGTCATATGCCTTTGTGCCAGCATAGTTATCATTTTTATCAGATACATAAAGTTTGTAACCTTTAATTGTATGTTGTGGTAAGCCGATACTACCAAACATCAACACATTTAATTTCCCGTTTTTCCAGTTGCGTACCTGCTGCACATCTACAGGCGACGACAATTCCCTCAAAACTTTCATGGATGGTTTTGGCTGACCGTACATATCATAAATGCCGTGTATCCTTCTTCTGTATTTGGTGGTATCGCTTGTTCCGGGATAATGTGTACGGTAATCGGTCAGGTCAAAATAAATTGCTCCTTCCACATAAGGTTTACTCTCGTACATACTCATGTGATAAATTAAATCTTCTACCCTTCTTTCATCACCACCCTTAAAGTTGGGTTCGCACAATCCAAATTCGGAAATGAAAAATGGTTTGTCAGGATAACTTAAATGAACACTATCTAAATAGCCATTAATTTTCCCTGTCGGAATATCCCACCAACTTCCCCCGTATTCATTCATCATCAAATAGTCGCCATCATTGGCCGCATCAGGAACAAATTTTGGATTGTTATAAAAACTTGAGGTGAGTGTATTGCTTACATAAGCGTTCATTCTAGTTGCATCCAGCTCACGGGATTTTTTTAAAAGATCCGCTATCATTTGTTTCATGTCGGCATCACGGCCACGCAGTTCGTTTCCAACACCCCAGGAAAAAATGCTTGGGTGATTGTAAAAATTGGCCACCATTCTTTCTAATTGTTTCATTGCGATTGTACGAATGGTTTCATTGGCGGGTGTTTCAGGTCCCCACAAGGGCACTTCCTGCTGAACGATGATGCCGTTGCGATCACAGAAATCGTAAAACAATTCATCTTGCTGAAAATGCTGACGAGTGAATATTGCATTCACATCTTTCATTAATTTACAATGGCGGATAATTTCTGCATCTGTTTCTGCAAAACCAAAATCTGGGTTGCTCCCTGCTGTCCACTCCACCCCCATTAGTTTGATGTGTTCTCCATTCAGGTATGTTTTTCCATCAAGCATTTTTATTTCCCGGAAACCAATATTGGTGGAGATTTTATCAACTGCTTTTTTACCATTGAGAACGGTTACATCAATGCGATATAGATTCGGGTGATCAAAATGCCAGGGGTTTACTTTTGGTAGTAACATCTCAACGACAGCTTCTTCGCTTTTCCACAGCGGCTTTACGGTACTTGTATAAATAACATTTTGGGTAGATTGATTTTCTTCCGTGATGTTAACCGCAAATTTAAGGTTGCTGTTGGCGGCATCGAATCCGAGTTTAATTTTTAACTTGCCTTCATTGTTATCGACGTTTAGTATTGGTTCTGCATGAACATATTTGGCTGCTGGCTTGTCACTAAAAATGAGTGCCCCTTTGCGGATAAGGCCACCATCATTGGGCCAGTCGAATGAATTACCAAAAGGAACTTTATTTTTTCCATAGTCATTGTTACAGGCAACCGTGATGATATTTTCTTTGCCGTAATTTAATTTCCCATTCAGATTAATAAAAAACTTATTGAATCCATCTCCAATATTTTCATCCACTTTTTTTCCATTCACATAAATAAAAGAGGTATGATTGGTGGCGCCAAATTGCAACACCACATTTTTATTCTTCCAACTGGAAGGAACATCTATTTTTTGCTGGTACCAGCCCCAGCCATAATGGTTTTGATTTTCATCTTCGATGTTCCAGGTATGTGGCAATTGTACAGTTCTTGCAGCAGCCAATGGCATTTCATACCATTTCTTATTAATCCCTTCAGCTTTTTTATCAACAGCAAATTGCCAGTTGCTATTCATTGCAATGGTATCCCGCTGTGCAAAAGCACTAGTACTAAATAAAAATCCGGTAATTGCTAAAAAAAAGATTGAACGCATCATTTTATAATTGTTTTCTTTGAAAATTTGATTCTGCTATTTTTATACACTCCAAACATTTTGATTAAAGTGGCCATTTACTCATACCCATTCTTCACTACTATCTCTTCTCCGGCTTTCAATTGTACTTCCAAAATATTTTCTGATTGATTGAATGAATATTTTTTTGAAGTATCAGAAAAATAAAAAGTCTTAAACGGCAATTTTAAACGATATAAACCGCCTTTTTCTGAAAAGATTGTTACCTCATCTGTTACGCCGTTTTCTTTTTTAGCAGAAACAAGAAAAGCACCCTCCGTGCGGAGTTTGCTGAAAGAAACATTTTTCCAGGAAGATGGAATAGCAGGAAATATTTCAATGAAACCTTTATGGCTTTGCAAAAGCATTTCGTGAATGCCTTGCGCAAATGCAAAATTTCCCTCCAATGTAAATGGCCTGTACGTGAAGTTGGAATACTGCCCGCCCTTTTGATCGCCATTTAAATGAAAACTGTTTATAGAACAAAAATTAGTGGCAAATATTTGTAACATCCTTGCTGCACTGTCGCCGTCTTTGGCTCTTGCGTATAAATTTGACATCCAGCTAAATGAATAACCACACCAGGCACGGGTGCCTTTCTTTTCAATTTGGTGCAATGAGTTTTTTATAATACCACTATCGCTTTTTTTTTCAATATCAAGTAAATTCAAAGGATAAATAGCCATGTATGGCGACATGTGCCGATGCGATTCAAAAAGATTGAGATCCGGCGCAATGGTTAGCCCGGTTTCATTTGTGTTCAGGTAAGGCAATAAATTTTTTTCTTTTTCAATATCGTCAGGAATCTTTCCTGTGGCAGCTTGCAACACTTTTTCGTAATCCTCATAAAAAGATTTTACCAAAGAGAGATCATAATTTGTCCATTGATGAAACCAGGCTTTGATACTGTTGTCAAAAATTTCCGGACTTGAACTTAAAGGCAATTTATATTTGTTTGTTGCAGTATCTATAGCAAGAATATTTTTAAAATAATCATGCACTTCATCAAAATATGGCTTGCACTTTTCTAATAAAAACTTTTTATCCATCCCATATTTCCATTGCCAGTAAAAATGCCGGGAAATCCATGCTACAGTGGAGGGGCTCATAGAATATTGTATCCAGCCTCCCATTTCTTTTCCGGTGATGGTAGTTACACCAGGTACATTCAATCCATTTACTTCAAAATAATTTTTTGTCCATTTTTTATTTTGTTCTTTGGTTTTCCAAAGCCAGTTGGTAAATGATTCCGACTCATTCAAATGATTACTTGTATAAAAAGGCCAATAACTTAATTCAGTATTCAAATCATTATGAATATCTCCCTTCCATGGAGGAAGGCTCCCATTGTCTGCCGTCCAGATAGCTTGTAAAGAAATAGGAGGCGTATGACTTCTGGCCACACAGCCCATCTTGTACAATTCAAGATAGTATTGCCTTTCAAGGATTGAATCAGGGAGAGAAACAGAAGATTGATTCCAGAAATGATTCCACCATTTTACATGTGATGGCCAACCGGGTAGCTCCTTCTCCGCAGGATTCAATGGAAGCAAAACCGCTCTTTTATTTACACTGATTGTCCATGATCCTATTATTCTTTTCGGGGAATTTTTTTTCCATTGAACCAAAACTTCATAATAATTCCCGTTCCATGTTGGCTGATGATATCGGATACTGTTGGCAGTTTTTGTGACGGTTCCTTTTTTATACCCAAGTGTTTGTAGTCCTCCACCTGCATGACTATTATCATCTCTACCGGTACTAGCAGCATTATAACCCGGGATTATCAGTTGAGGTAAAAATATATTCTCATTTACATCTGAAAGTGATAAAGGAAGATTTTCAAACCCAAAATATCCGGTTTCATCTACTGCATGCACATAATTATGGAGCACTACTCCATTTTCAAATTTAATGGTACTTAAGGCTGTTTTAATATCCAATTTATTAGAAATTACTTTCCCAAATGAAGTGCAATTAAATTCGAGTGCAGCACCGGGAATTTTTGTTGGAGCCGGGGTATTATCATATGGTTCGTCCCCAATTTTTTGCACAGTATCATATTGTCCTTTATTTACCTGCGCTACCACCCATTTAAATTTTAATTTGTCAATTGTCGGCATTGGCCTATCGTCCCAAAGGTCAACACGGTCCAGCGAAATACGCAGCTTATTATCTTTCTTCCAGATCAATTCTCCCAGCCAGCCGTTGCCGAGAGGCATGCCTTCATCCCATCTTGTAGCAAGGGAATCGAATTGTAAATTATCAGAAGGTTTTGGTTGGGCAGAAACTAAATGAGCGATGAGCGTCACAAGAACTACAAATAAAATATGAAGTAATTTTCTTTGCATGTACATTAATCCATTTATCCGATTATTGATCACAGTTACCAGCTCACTTCGTTTTTTTCTTTCAGTGTATCTGCTAATTTAGTTTATACGCTCTTACATAGTCCACATAAAATTTTTGCGGAAAAATGGAGTCATCAACTTCTCCACCCCAGGAACCGCCAATGGCCGTATTGAGTAAAAGATAAAGCGGCCCTGTAAACGAGCCGGGGTAAGCCGTTTGCGGAACAGTAAGGTTAAAATAAATTGTACCGTCCACAAAAAGCTGTAGCTGATTTCCTTTTCGTTGCATTCCATAAACATGATAATTACTACTCAAGTTATCAAATAACAATTTACTCCCCTTGCTCAGGTATTTATTGTCGTTGGCAGCAGTAGAATCCCACCAATGCAATGTGCCCCACACCGTACCAGGTGTATGACCAACAAATTCCATAATATCAATTTCACCACATCGGGGCCACCCCACTTCTGTACGGTTGGTTCCCATCATCCATATCGCAGGCCATATACCTTTGCCTGCAGGTAGCTTTGCTCTTACTTCAATCCTTATATCTCCCTCAAAGGAATATTTTCCGAAAGTATTGATACTAGCGGAAGTATATTCGGCGGTATCATACTTTTCTCTGATTGATTCTATAACCAAACTTCCATTTTCCTGATAACAGTTAGCGAGTCTTGATTTTGTATAAAACTGCTTTTCTTTATTTCGCACAAAGCCCTCTTCATAATCCCACTTAGCAGCATCCGGTAAACCACTACCATTAAATTCCTCTTTCCAGATAAGCTTATCTTTTTTTCCCAATGCTTTTAAACTCACCTGTTGTGCCTGAGCAAAAGTGAAAACCATCATAAAAGCTAATAAGCACAAAGTAGTTTTAAACAGCATAGTATTTGATTTTATAAGTCGATTTCGCTTCGCTATTTTATGCATCAATAGCTGTGCTAATCGAACTAAATTGCTGCCAACTTAGTTCGATAACAAGCACAAGTATTCTTTGGTATTTATCGAATGTATTATCTATTCAACATCCAAAATTTAATCCAATCCCTTTATCCTAAATTCGTGTACCAACGGTGTTTGGTGTTCCTTTTTCATAATATCTTCTATCTGTTTCACTATATCCGGATGCTCATCTGCTACATCATTTTGCTCCTGGATATCATTCTCCAGGTTGAATAATTTAATCTTCATATTGCCCATATTCATGTCGAATCGTATGCCTTTCCATTTGCCCAACCGCACGGCTTGCTGGCCACCGTATTGTGGAAACTCCCAGTACAGCGAGGAGTGCTTTACCTGCTTTTGCGCCTGCCCCAATAATGTAGGCAGTATGCTTATTCCATTGATATTTTTTGGAGCATTAATATTTGTTAGCTGGCAAACTGTTGGAACAAAATCCCAGGTGGCTGTCATTAAATCGCTGGTAGTGCCTGGCTTAATTTTTCCTGGCCATGTTACAATCATTGGCTCTCTAATTCCTCCTTCATATAAAAAACCTTTGCCCCATCCATATTCATTTTTAAAAGGTGCATTGGCATCAAAGAAGGCACAATCTGCCCCACCTTCATTGGATGATCCATTGTCACTTGAAAAAATGATAATCGTGTTATCATACACTCCGGCATCTTTCAATTGTTTTACTATCTGTCCTACGTGTTCATCAAACAATGATACCATGGCAGCGTAAGTGGCACGTGGATACCTGCAAGGAACATAGCTACCTCCTAAGAAAGGTTTTTCATCACCAAATTTCTTGTGATAATATTCCACCCATTTTTCCGGTGCCTGCATAGAAGCATGCGGAAGCGGATCGGGATAATACAGAAAGAAAGGACGCTCTTTATTTTGCCTGATAAAGCCGAGCGCCTCTTTTATAATCAGATCTGGTGCATAATCATTTTGTTTATAAACTTCATAGTTTTTTGCATCAAGCGGATCTAAATTTTCAGGGAATTTAATATTGGGATCCTGCGTTTTATTATTCAATGGAACCCTGAAATTATTCTCCCATAAATGGCCGGGATAATACTGGTGATCTTGCCGCTGACACAAAGCTCCATAAAAATAATCGAAGCCCTGGTTGTTAGGCAAGCCCGTACTCATAGGTCCGCCCAGCCCCCATTTGCCAATAAGGCCGGTGCTGTAACCCGCTTTTTTCAGCAGCTTAGCGATTGTTACTGTAGAATCGGGAATTGGCAATTGCCCCTCCAACGCAGGGTTAGCTTCCATGGCTTTAAAGTCCCATACATTGCCACGATCTTCCCATTCCGCATTACCACGAATGAAGGCTTGCCCGGAATGTTGACCAGTCATTAAGCTATACCTCGATGGTGCACATACCGGCATTGCATAAAACTGCGTAAACTTCATCCCATTTTTTGCGAGGGCATCAATATTGGGTGTCTCAATTTTTTTCTGTCCATACGGGCCTACACCTCCATACCCGATATCATCCGCCAGTATGTAAACAATATTGGGGCGATTGGCTTTTTTACTTTGAGAATAAATACTCCCGGATGAAAAAAATAAAAGTCCCAAAATTTGAACGAGAATGAATGTTGATACTTTCATTTCAAAAAATATTTTCTATTTTTTTAAAAAGACAGGCAATTCGTTTAGTGCCACTTTAATTTGATAACGCTTTCCTCCTTTCCATTTTTTATTTTGATAATACCAATCACCGGGCGGTAACACCACCGTACGTTCATCCTTTTCGGTAACGATTGGAGCTACCAGCATTTTATTTCCAATCATAAACTGTTCGTCAATTAATTCATATCCTTTGTCCGGATAATCATAGGTCATGGGTCTTAGTGCCGGTTCTCCTGACTGAGCAGACTTTCGCATAACTTCCATCAAATAAGCTAAATTTTCCTGACGCAATTTCACTGCATCCTTTACTGCTTGTAAATGTATAGAATCGAGTATGCGCCAGGGTGCCACCGAAAATTGCATCATCGGCATCAGTGCATGTACCTGTGCAGAACGCACAATTAATTTTTGATCAATTTTGCTACCGGGTAGAAATGAAACAAAATTTCCTCCACCAATCATATCAGGACAAGTAAATGTGTAGCCCATTAATTGCTGCACTATTGTGCCAGGAATCAATTGTTGCAGATCGCTCCAGGTGTGGCTTTTGTCTGCAAGGCGCTGCACCAACGGCTGACCGGCCATCTTCCACATAGCCCGGTATTCGTTTAATGGAAATTCAAGTCCAATTTTTGCCCACTCTTCACAATGTTCATTTGGGGAAACTTCTTTGTATGAAACTAAATTTTTATTGTCGTAGAAATAAGGATCGCCAGCATCTAATTTAAATCCATCTACCCCATATTTCTTTTGAAGGAAATGCAGTTTATCTGTTAACCATTGCCTGGCACCGGGGTTCGTTAAATCCAAACAGGCAGAATAACCATTCCACCAGGAAATCAATAAAGGCTTCTTTGTATTTTTCCATTCTTTGTTTCTATTTCCTTCATTATCCAGCAGCAAATATTTTTTTGCTTCCAATTCCCTGAACACTTTACTATCAGGTGAAATAAAAGGACAAATCCAAAGCATCACTTTAAAATCCTTTTGATGCAAGCTGGTAATCATTTCTTTTGCATCAGGGAATTTGGCCTTATCAAAATCAAACTCGCCATAATAATTTGTCCAGTTATCATCTACCATCAATACACCTGCAGGCAAGCCGTTTTGCAGTACTTTATTGGCATAGTCCAATACATCGTGTTGGTTTGGATTGTACTGCAATTCTATCCACAAATTATATTGTGGCGCCGTTATCAATAAGGAGTCGGGCCATTTGCCGGAAGTAGGAAAAAAATGCGAAGACGAATATTTATAGGCGCTGGCTAAATTGCTTCCTGCCACACCCGTTTTAACCTCACTACCAGCTTTTGCTACCACCTGCAATGAATCGTTTTTAAAAGAAAAACAAAAAGGCTCATTGCACCAAACCCAACGTCCTTTGCTGGAGAGCAATAAAGGCGCACTTTGGTTATTGGATTTATCTCCATAAAGATCGAATGAAAAAGAACTGGCGGCGTTGAATGGCATTTGATATCCAAATTGGGCTGTGCCACCCCACCATTGCTCATTTGCAATCAGTGGCAGCTTTACGGAGGAATCGGTTGACTGTGCAAATCCGGTGTTGGCGCATGTCAAAAAAATTAAGTTTAACAGCAGATAAAATTTCATCATTTCGCTTTGTAGTATTTATTGAATAATTATTTGAATAGGAAAGACGGAATGCAATGCT
>JBBQEA010000036.1:0-29953 GCA_038320245.1 Chitinophagales bacterium
AATATTCAATGGCCATCCAACAGATAAGATGGATTCACTTTCTGTAAATATTCAAATTACAGATCAGAATGGTATACCAAGTAATGGGTTCTTTGAAATCCAGACAAAAGGTCTTACCAATTTAAGCGATATAACTGGCACTGGAAAAATTGCTGCACAGGAAAAGGGGTTAGTTAAATTTTTATTTATTCCCGAAATTGGTGCTGCACCAACAGCTCCTAAACTGTATAATTTTGGTGGCTCTGTAAGATATTTTGACCCCTATGCCCAAGCCATTGTAACACTGCCGTTGGCATCAGTTCAGCTTACCGTTAACCCAAGTCCTAACCTGTTTTTACATTATTTCTTAGAGCGTAATATTTTGGGTGATGATGCATTGACGTCTCCGGAAATTGAACCTACTGTTCCGGCAGAACTGGCGGTGATGGTAGAGAATCAGGGATATGGTCCGGCAGTAAATATGACCATTTCTTCTGCGCAGCCAAAAATTATTGACAATGAAAAAGGGCTGGCAATTAATTTCAGTTTAATTGGTTCCAACTTCCAGGGTCAGCCAAAAAACCTGGGTGTTACCAATATTAATTTTGGAACCATTCCTCCATTGCAAACAAGAATCGGGCAATGGTATTTCACCAGTTCCCTGCTAGGTAAATTTGTAAGCTACGATGCAAAAGTGGTACACAATAACAGCTTTGGTAATCCGGAGTTAAGCCTTGTAAAAGGAGTGAAGCTGCACGAATTAACCAAAAGCATCAAGATATATGGCGCACTGGATGATGGCATCAACGACTTTTTGGTAAATGATTATTTCGATGTAAAAGATGTACCGGATATTATTTATTTCTCACAAGGCAACCGTACATCAAAAGTTACTGAAGCCAAATCGGGAAGCTTCGCTGCTCCTGTAGCACCGCCATCTTTTACCAATACGCTAACGGTTACTGCATCTGCCATTGGCTGGAATTTTATCAAGCTGAACGACCCCGGAAATGGTTTGTATGAACTGGCAAGTGTTACCAGGAATGATGGCCAATCAATACCACTAAACAATGCCTGGTTAACCTTTGTAACCCTGCCGGTAAGCCAGCAGCCGGTGTACGAAAACAAATTCCATTTTGTAGATACCTTCTCATCATTGAGTGCGGTAAACTATACAGTGGTTTGGAAACCGAAGAATTTTGATGTGCCAAGTGTGATTGATATTACAGGCTTACCAGCTGTAGTAACGTCAACCCAGGTGCAGCAGTTAACCGTGGTATTTAACAAGCATATTGATCCTGCAACCTTCAATTTCGAAGACCTGAGTCTCACCTTCCAGGGCGGGCCAAACATCAGTACATCAGCTATTAAAATTGTGCAGGTTGATACAGCTACATTCACCATTGATCTGTCAGCGGTTACCACCGGTAATGGTTTCTATAATCTAACCGTACAGGCAGCAGAGATAAAAGATATCTATGGAATTAGTGGCCTCGTAGGCAAACAAATAACCTGGACACAATTCTTAACCGTACCATCTGTTCAGGCATTTCTGGGAATCCCCGAGGGCAACTTAGCAGCAGCTTATGATACCATTGATGTGCTATTTAATTTGCCTATTGATGTGGCCTCGGTAACGCCTGCACGATTTAGTATTTATAAAGAAGGCGTATTGGTTCCGGGAACTGTTACGATAGATTCTGTAAGGGCAGATCATAAACTCTTTTACCTATCCGGATTGGGCAGCATACTTACACAGAATGCTGTGTATGAATTCAGGGTTGATTTACCCAATATTAAAAGCGAAACTCAGGAGCCGGGCCGGCAGTCACAGTCTATCAATCTAACGGTTGATAATGCCGGTCCGTTATTGTTAAGTCTTGAAAAATCTACCACCGGAGGTCTCGATCCGCAGCATGTTACTTTCATTAAAATGAAATTTAACGAAGAAGTATTTGGTTTTAATACAGCATCTATTGTACTTACAAAAAATGGTGAAGTATTGCCACTGAATATTGCACAGTTATCCAATACAGATTTAAAAAACTGGATGGCAGGCAACTTTGGATTGTTAACCTATGCAGATGGTAATTATACCCTAACGGTTAAATTAACCGGATGTAAAGATGCAATTGGTAACAGCGGAATTGGGTCGCAACAAATTTCATGGATTGTAAACCGGTCTGCATTGGTTAACATCAGCAACCTGAAGGTTACGCCAGATCTTGGATATTCCAACAGCGATAAAATTACTTCCGGGCAAACATTAAATGTGGCATTCAATCTGGATGCCAACGCCTCACAGGTAACTATTTCGCAGGTAGACTTAAGTGGCGAAAATGTGCTGGCAACTGTAGCTGATGTAGCTTCAGGAAATGTATCACTTCCATTTACATTGGCAACAGGTGGAAATACCGGTATTAAAGTAACAGCCACTGGTGTAAACGGTGGGGTAGGTATTGCGCAGCAGGCATTATTTATTGATCAGTTGCCACTTACCGCTAAATGGAATTTTGAACCCAACCAAACCTTGGTTAGTCAGGTAAACAATATCGTACTTTCCTTCAGTAACAGGTTGCTCATTGAATCCGGCTTGTTGAATGCTATTCAACTAAAAAGAAACGGTGAAATAATTTCGATGAGCCAATTGAGCGTTGAAAAAATAAATGACACAGCTTTTAACATTAAAGGCATCAATAAGGCTGGATTTGTTGCTGGTAATTATCAGCTATTAGTTAACCTGCAGCCATTTAGCAAATATGTAAGCGGCATTGGAGGGGTAGGACTGGCATCGGTTTCATGGGTATTGCAATCGGGCAACCGTGCCCCTGTTGCCAATGCGGGTGCTGATTTTACCATTAACACTCCGGGTAATTATTCGCTCAACGGTGCATTGTCATCAGATCCCGATAATGATAAGTTTACTTACCAATGGACGGCACCGGCAGGTGTTGAATTAACCGATGCCAATACGGCAACGCCTTCATTTAACATCACTACAAACAATCAGGGAAATAAATATATATTTTTATTGCTGGTAAGTGATGGCGCCCTGTTTACAACAGATGTGGTGGAAGTTACAGTCAATCTGCAAAATACCCCGGTAAGCTTTACTGGTTTGTCGGCTGGATATTGCAGCAATGCGTTGCCGGCAACCCTTACCGGAATTCCTGCCGGAGGCTCCTTTAGCGGGCCAGGTATTTCCGGAAATGTTTTTGATCCGTCAGCTGCCGGAGCAGGAACACACACAATAAAATACAGCAAAGATGGATTGGAATACGAACAAACCACCACAGTAAATACAGCAATTACGCCAGTTTTTACGGCTATAGCGCCTATTTGTTATGGCGCAACTGCACCGGTGTTATCAGCAAGTTCCGTAAATGGAATTAGTGGAACCTGGAGTCCCGATGTAGTCAGTAATATCGCCACTGCCAGCTATCTGTTTACACCTGCTGCCGGCCAATGCGCTACAAAAGTTTCATTAACCATTACTGTTAATCCATTACCGGAAGTTACCCTTGCAGCATTTAATGCCCTGTGTATTACTGATGCAATAGTTACGTTAAGTGGTGGCACACCAACAGGCGGTATTTATAGCGGTGAAGCAATTGTTAATGGACAATTTAATCCTTCCGTTGCAGCAGTGGGCAACTTCCCAATTACTTATACATTTACAAACAGTGATGGATGTACGGCAAAGGCGAGTCAGAATATTTCGGTAACAGATTGTAATATTCCGTGTACTGCAACTGCAACTGCAGATGGACCAGTTAGTTTCTGCAAAGGCGGTAGTGTTACATTGACTGCTTCAGCCGGAACCAGCTATTTATGGAGTACAGGCGCCATGTCACAAAGTATCACCGTAACCAGCAGTGGAAATTATTCTGTGCAGGTTACAACCGGCAATTGCAGTGCTACATCATCTCCAATAAATGTTATTGTAAATGAGTTACCAGCAGCACCCACTATTTCAGTAAGTGGCCCAACTGCTTTCTGTACAGGCGGTAGTGTAACATTAACTTCCAGTATAGCAACTGGTAACTTGTGGAGTAATGGCGCAACAACTCAGAGCATAGAAGTTACCAGCAACGGAACGTTTACGGTAACCATAACAAATGATAAGGGTTGTTCGGCTACATCAACCGCAATTGAAGTCTCTGTAAAACCATTGCCGATTGTAACGCTTGCCTCGTTCACTTCTGTTTGCAATACTGCTGCAGCCTTTGCTTTAAGTGGTGGCTTACCATCCCGAGGTACGTACAGTGGACAAGGTGTAAGCGATAACCAGTTTGATCCCGGTTTGGCCGGGTTGGGAACATTCCCAATCACTTACAGGTCTACTAACAGCGATGGTTGTTCAGCAACTGCAACAGAAAACATTACCGTTACCGATTGCAATACTTCCTGTGCAGCATCCATCACTGCATCAGGTGCTACAACTTTCTGCCAGGGTGGAACTGTTGTTCTAACTGCATCGCAGGGCGCAAGCTATCTGTGGAGCAATGGTGCAACCACACAAAGCATCACTGTCAACAGCTCTTGCACTTTCACCGTTAAGGTAACCAATGCAGCCAACTGTGTCGCTGTATCAGCGCCCATTGTAGTTAAAGTAAATCCTTTACCAGGTACGCCAATTATTTCGGCCAGCTGTTCTACCACCTTCTGTGTTGGAGGCAGTGTAACATTGTCAACAGGTAAGGCAACTGCGTATTTATGGAGTAATGGTGCCACCACACAGAGCATAAAAGTTACTACCGGCGGCAACTATACGGTAACAGTTAAAAACAGTTATGGCTGTTCTGCAACTTCGGCAATTACTAAAATAACTGTAAACGATTGTGTCGGCAACTACTGCATTGCCAATGGTACCAGGGCTAGTAAGGGCTTCATTCAAAAAGTGGCCACTTGCAGGGGTATCAACAACAATTCCGGATGGGATGGAGGATATGGCAACTACCTTAATTTAATTATAGTGAATCGCTTAAATGGTGCTTTCGGTATTGCCATTACGCCGGGTTATAAGGACGGTAATATTATCAACCCTAGTTTATTTACCAGAGTTTGGATTGACTGGAACCAGGATGGAGACTTTACAGATGCAGGAGAACTTGTATTTGCTCCGTGTAAGGCCAGCAATTTGCAAAGGAAAGCCTGGATCCCTATTCCATCAACAGCCAAGCCAGGCAATACAAGAATGAGGATTGCCATGAGAGCGGATAAAGCGCCATCATCCTGCGGCACATTTACTTTTGGAGAGGTGGAAGATTATACGCTTTCAATTACAACGTTACGGCAATCGGAAAGCAACAGTGGTAACCCTGCCGATTATATTGACGAAGAAGAACCAGGGGTTGATTTCAGCGTATATCCAAATCCGGCTTCAACCAGCATGACTATTGAACGCTCGGGCTATAATGAAGATAAAGCCGGTAATACGATGGTAACAATGCAACTGATAGACGTTAATGGCAGGATATTGATGCAACAAAGACTCATTAACCTGGTACAGGCATTTGATGTAAGCAAATTTGCCAACGGAATTTATTTTGTCAATATCAAAACCACCAGTAGTACTACTGTTAAAAAAATATTGATACAGCATTAATCCCTGTGAATGGGTTTTTAAAAGCACATAGCCGGTAAAAGGGTTGTGTGCTTTTTTTTTGGAAATGCTGTTGGATATTTTACTATTCCGAAACAGGCAAGCCATTGATTGACGGGAGATATTTAATTCCCTTTTTTTATTGCCTTTAAAAATTATTGGTTGGATCTGCTGCTGAGTTGTTATACCAATATAATTTCATTACAGGCTCCTGATAGCTATCAGGATGTGCTTGCAGAAATTATTTGCGATGGCGCAGTTTTAAGGGATATGGTAAATGCCGATCTGTGCCTATCGGTTTCGACTTTGGACTAACAACAGAGGATAATCGCTATACCTCAACTAAACCTTGTAAGCTACTGTAAAGTTTGTGTTGTGCACTCCTACTAAACGAGTAAAAGTATCATCATCTGCTAGTCAATTGCAGAAAACCCTTATCAAAATACAGGGTTTTTCCTGTTTTTTAGCTGCTTTATTTAATGCATTTTTGAAGATGTTGGTTGAAAGACATTTTTAACATCACTCAATTTTAGAATATTAAGATGAACCTTATAAAAATACCCGGACTTGATAAAAACTTTGGGATTGCCGCGGAAGAAATAATGAGGGTGCAGGCAGTAAGCAATTACAGCCGCATCTATTTTGCTGATGGCAAAATAATAACGGTAGCTAAAGTATTACATTGGTTTCAAGATGAGTTGCCGATTGATATGTTTGCAAGGGTGCATCGCAGCCATTTGGTAAACAGAATGTTTGTGGAAAAAATTAACAAGGCCCAATCCGGAAACCTTGTTTTGCTAAACGGCGAATCCATCACCATCAGCAGACGAAAGCGCATGTTATTTTTGGAGTCTTATAAAAATTTGTTGTTTGTAGCCTGATGGTGTATTAAACCACAGGAGATAATTTACAGATGCGCTATTATGCAAAAGAAAGCCTGTTAGTGCTTTTAAAATAGGTTCTGCATTTTCCCAAATCTATACTCCAAATTGGGTATTTCCCTGTCAGCAATACTGGTTTATCTTTCCAATAAATAACAGCACCCATCAGATTAAAACCTGGCAATTTATTAAAGATGAAAAAGTATTTCCCTGCATACCTGCTAATAGTCACCTGTATTTTTAATTTCATTATACCACTGCATGCTCAAAACATAACAGTAGTGCCAAACCCTACTGCCCAGCCGGATATTTTTGCCTGGAATGGCAGTGGCGCATATGCTGGCTATGCTGGCGCACCAATCATTTTTAACAACACGCTGGTAGCTGAATACAATACGTCAGGATATTCAAGTCCCTCTTTTCCATTAATAATAAACCTGGCAGTGTACAACGGTAGCAGCATGCAGGTGATAGCCAACCCCGATGCAGGGAAAGGTGTTTATTTCCAAAGTGGCAAGATTATATTTAACAACAAACTTTTTTTTATCTACCTCGATGTTAATTCGGTGCAAAGACTGGCTTCATTTGATGGTAGTTCCGTTACCCTTTATCCCAATCCTGATGCTTCCACTTCGGGTGTTATCGGTTCCTTTAGAATTTTGAATAATAATTTATACCTGGCTTACCAGAATGCTTCGGTAGTAACACAGTTGGCAAGATTTAACGGCACGGGTATTACACCCATCACAAATCCTGATCCTGCAGATAATGGATACTTCAATAATTATAGTGTTGTTTTTAACAACAAAATTGTTTCAAGGTATATTACAGCTGCCGGCCCCAAAAAACTGGCTACTTACGATGGCACTCAATGGACAATATTGCCTAATCCAGACGCCACATCTAACCGTGGCGTGCAGCCGATTTTTCCCATTTTGTACAAAAACAAATTGTATTTTTCTTATTTCAGTGCAACCAACCAGTACCAGTACCTGGAGTATGACGGTGTTAATAACCCCACACTCATCGCCAATCCACAAAATTCATCTGCCAACACGGGCGGTGTTTGGGGATTGCCCATTGTTTTTAATGATACACTTTTCTTTCAGTACAAAGACATTAGCAATGTGTACCGTCTGGCAAAATTTGGCGGTGCTTCCATCACGTTGGTGCCTAGCCCAGACGCTAGCCCTAATGGATATTGGAATACACCCATCTTGAACAATAACAAATTATACTTCTTGTATCTTCCCGCCGATAACAAGGGTAGGATGGGGGAGTATCAGTCAGCTTCCGGTAGTATTTTGGTTTATCCAAATCCCGATGCAGGCACTGGCTTTTGGGACAAGCCAATTGTGTACGATAATAGAATTTATTTTCAATACATGAACCCGCAAAATATTTTACAGCTGGCATTTTTTGATGGTAGCAGCACACAATTAATTAACAACCCTGCAGGTAATTTTACTGCTGATTATCCTAATAATGGATATACCGCAAACCCAATTGTGTGGAACAATAAATTGTATATGCAGTTTGCAAGTGTGCCTTACCGCTATGCAGGCAACCTTGCTTATATTGCCAGCAACAACGGAATATGCCCGGGCAGCAATACAAGTTTTTTAAGTGAGGTTTCTGGTGCTTCTTATCAATGGCAGGTAGATAATGGCAGCGGCACTTTCACCAATTTGAGCAATGCTCCACCCTACAGTACAGTTACTTCCAACACACTCACGCTTACTGCACCAGCTACGGCTTTGTATGGTTACAAATACAGATGTGGGGTAAATGGAAATATGTACAGCCAAACTTTTACATTAAAGTTTGCAAGCATCTGGACGGGTGCCGTAAGCACTGCATGGGAAACAACCGGCAACTGGAGCTGTGGTGCAGTGCCAGATGCTAATACAGATGTGTTCATTAATGTTGGCCAGCCAAGGTATCCACTGGTAAATTCAACCCGTTCCGTAAGAAGTATTCGAGTACAAAACGGGACAAGTTTGGAAATACTTGCCAATCAAAAACTCACAATAACAGGGAAGTAGTAGTACGTTTTGTAAAGGGTAAAAACCGGAAGCTTCAAGGCTGCTGATTGGCAGGGGCGGTGAAGGATATTGCTGTATCCTTCAATTAGCTTCCATTTGTGTAGCGGATATATCAAAGCACCTTGTTAAGTAAGCGAAGGCTTTAAGCCCGCTATTTTTGTGGTCATTTTTTTAGCACCGTAAGATGATAGTTGGTCTCATGGTTGATACATCATTCTAATGATAGCAACTCTACAAAATTGGTCACGCAACTGTATTTGTTGCCTAACAAAACTTAGATTTACTTTCTCCTGCATCATCACTATTTTTATAAAATGATTCATGTAAGTATTGCCGAAGATCTTCCCGAAATACGACAGGCGCTTGAACGCATGATAGCTGCGGAGCCAGATATGGCTTTGTCATCCTCGTCTCCAAATGCTATAGTCGCTGCTGCGGCTATTCTTGCATCGCAGCCGGATGTAGTGATCATGGACATCAATATGCCAGGCATGAGTGGCATTGACTGCATAAGAAAAATAAAGGATGATTGTCCCGGTACGCAGTTCATGATATTTACCATTTACGAAAATGATGAAAAAATATTTGATGCGTTGGCTGCAGGTGCCAGCGGATATATTTTGAAACGGACTCCGGCAGAAAAAATAATTGAAGCCATTAAAGAACTGCACAATGGCGGCAGCCCTATGAGCAGCATGGTAGCCCGTAAAGTGCTGGGGCATTTTAAGCAGGATAAGAATACCGGACTTGAAGTACTTACCAATAAAGAGAATGAGATACTTATACTTCTTTCCAAAGGATTTTTGTACAAAGAAATTGCTGTAAAATTATCCATCACTGTTGGCACGGTTACACAACACATACACAAGATTTACGACAAACTGCATGTGAGTAATAAAACCGAAGCCATTAACCTGCTGAATAAGCATTAATTTTCCAAAACGGAAAATGACACAACGGTTTGTTCATACCATCCTTTTACTGCTGCTTACCCATATCACTGTTGGGCAAGTACTTAATTCACCCATACGCTTTACTAATTACACTGTAGCTGACGGCCTGCCTTCCAACATGGTAAATGATATTATGGAAGACAGCCGTGGATTTGTATGGATGAATACAGTGCAGGGTTTGGTGCGGTTTGACGGCAATAGTTTTTCAATTTACACTCACAGTCGGGCCGACAGCAATAGCATGCCTTTTGATGATGTGACAGACTGTATTGAACTAAACAACCATCAAATAGTTTTTAGAAGCGGATTAAAGATGTGGATGCTTAATCCATATAATGGCAGGCAACAAGCACCGCCCAATTTTTGGAATAATAAAACACAATCCTTACCAAAAAAAATAAGCACCCATTTAATTGCCATATACACTCCTGAAAAAATCTACTTTACAGATATGAATCTGAACCTGCTGGATTCAGTGTTTTCACCTGTAGCAAAAAATATTTTTAAGATTTTTTATCTTGGTAATAATGAAGTACTGTTTACCGATAACAACCGCTTTTTTTGTTATTCGCTTAACTCTAAAATAATGAAAGAGTGGAACCTTGATAAAATATCTTTTTTACCCGTTACCATTTTTTTTGTAAAACAGGCCGATACCGCAAGCAAAAGAATTTACCTGGCTGGTTATAGCGATGGCGTTTACACTATGAGTTATAACCCTGTGGCACCGGATTATTTAAAAGGACGAAGAGAAGCAGCCACAATTTCAGGCTCAGTAATTGATGTATTGTCAAAAGACGGAGGCATTATTGTATCCTGTGAAGCTGGACTTACAATACAACAGGCAGGAAAGCCGGAGATAATTTTAAAAAATATTCCCAGTGATAATACAAGTATAATACCAGGTGGATTAATCCGGGCATTTGCAGGTACCCGGCAGCAATATTGGATTGCCGGAGTAAATGGTGTGAGTTATTTTAATCTCAATCAAATCAATTATAAATACTGGCAACTGCCATATGATGCCGGCATCAGTCATTACTGCAGGTATGCTGATAAAATATGGATGAGTAGTGAAAATGCAGGAAGCCTGGCACTTGATACCAAAACAAATAACTTCCAAATAATTGACAGCTCCATCATAAAATATTGCTGGGGGGCTGTGCCGGTCAATAATCAAATCTATCTGTATGGTAACAGCACCAGCGGCAAATATGCCAACGGTAAAAACAATGTAAAGCTGCTTGCCTTCAATCCTTCAACAAACATTACTACTGTTCCATCTTTTATCAAGTCATTTTACCACGGGGCAGAACTGATAACCCTTGTTTATCAAAGTAAAAATGGAGAGGTGTGGTATAGCATTAATTATGGCAACGGGCTTATTAGGCAGAAAGCAGGAAGCAATGAGTGTACACAATACCGCAGAAACGATGAACCCAGTCCTTTTGTATTTGGCTATCTAAATAAAGCCGCAGAAGATAAAAATGGCAATATTTATTTCAGTGTAAATAAGAGCAACAAATTATTGGTTTGGAAAAAAAAAGCGCAACAATTTGAAACCTGGCAAATGGATAGCCTGCTGGAACGAAGGGATGTTTATTTTGGGTCAACATACAACCATATTATTGATAGTAAACAAAACCTCTGGATAAGCTATCAACATGTTGGACTTGTTAAATTCAATCTTGAAACAAAAAAAACAAAACTGTATGAAACAGCAGATGGCCTGCCTTACAATGATTTTGATAACATGGTGGCAGATGCTGGTGATAATATTTGGTTTCCTACACCAAAAGGCCTGTGCTGCCTGCTTTCAGCCACAGATAAATTTGTAACCTATACAGAAAAAGCTGGCCTACCTTTTACTGATTTCAGCAATAGTTATTTATTTTTCGATAAGGATGATTCTTCCCTTTACTTCAGCAAACACGGATATTTATACTGCATCAATACCTATACATTGTTACAGCGAAAAAAAGAAAGTGGCTACAAACTATTTATCGATGGCATGCAGGTAAACTCAAAACCATATTATTTTGAAAATGAAAAAAACATCCGTTTATCAGCCAGAGAAAATAATCTCTTCTTTAATTTCGTACTGCTGGATTTGGAACAAAGCATTCAACAAAAAGATATTGAATACCTGCTTACACGAAATAATAATAAAGCCGAATGGCAAAAACTGAACGGCATATCTTCCATTGCATTTACAGCCATGCAGCCCGGCAACTACACACTGCAGGTGCGCCTGCTGAATGAAGCAACCGGAAATTTTATTTTAGGCAGCAACCCTTTTAAGTTTGCCATTGCCACCGTGTGGTACAGGCAATGGTGGTTTATTATTCTTTGTTTTGGGGCCGGTATTTTTATTACATGGAATTTTGTCCGTCTTTATTATCAGCGACAGATACAGCAACAAAAATCTTTATTAGAAAAAGAAAAAGCGCTGGAAGAAGAACGCATTCGAATTGCTGCGGATATGCATGATGATGTGGGTGCCGGCCTTAGCCGCATACGCTACATTGCTACTGCCATGAAGGAAGGCAAACACATCAGCAATGAAGATATGGACAGGATTTTATCGCTGAGTGATGAATCGGTTGAGAAGATGAACGAAATAATCTGGAGCCTTAACCAGGGCAACCAGCAACTGGCCGAACTTATTTACCACATCCGCAGCCAGTGTGCCGAAATGGTAAATAATGCCAACATAGAATTTACCTGCAACATGCCTGATGAAATACCAGCAATCACTTTAGACTGGAAACAAACCCGTAACATTTACCTGCTGGCAAAAGAAGCAGTGAACAATGCAATCAAACATGCAGCTGCAAAAAACATTGCCGTCAATTTTTTCATCAAACATGCTTTGCAGATAACTGTAAAAGATGATGGCAATAGCTTTGATGAAAATACTGTACGCAAAGAAGGAAACGGTTTGCTGAATTATAAAAAAAGAGTGGAGACGCTTGGGGGAACTTACACCATTTCATCTTCGCCGGGGAAGGGAACGGAATTGAAATTTGTAGTGCCAATGCTCATTCACTAATGCTTGTCGTATCCATAAAACTATTTCATTTTCAACACAGCATAATTAGGATGCTCAGGATTTACAATCAATTACTGTCGTAGCGGATGAATCATTACATCCATCTCTTCCATTGGTATTGCTCGCAATAAAGGTTCACTATCTCCGGCTAAAACAAAAGCATTGCAGGTAGCTTTTCTGTTTGCAAAACGAACATGTATTGGCCCCACCACATCATATTCAACTACCCTGCTTTCTGCCATTTGCACTTTCCTTTTTTCCACCAGGGGAAGGTCCAGGTGCGATTGTATCGTTTCGTTAATGGCCATCATGTACGCACCACTATCTGCCAGCACATTCAGTTTCATACTCCTTACTTCATCCTCGCCAATAATGTGTCGCCTGGCATTTTCAAAATCAACCGCGTTGATCAATTCAATATCAGCATATACCAATCCCATAAAAATTGTTTCTATAAGAGTAATATTTTTTGCAAGCTTATTTAGAAGTAGGCTTGGTCTGATGCCAATAATTCACATATATTTCTTAATATTTGTAATCGCAATCCATATGATCTATCAAGCCGCAGCCGATGTAGTGCCATTCTTTAAAAACCTTGTATACAGATTTTGTTGCTGTTACCTACCCGGGTCAAAAGGATTTTGTACATTTAATAAAATAATGAATACATGCCGAACGAAGAATATGCTGATCTTATTCCCTTATTAAAAGACCTGTGTTGTACATTACAACCTGTTGCCAGTAACCGGAATATTAACTTGTGTTTTTCCTCAACAGAAGAAAAAATAAAATTCCACTTTTCCACAAATGAACTCCTGAATGGCTTCTCCAAATTAATCAGTTCTATTATCGATTATGTGCCCGATGAAAATAAACTTTATGTAAAAGTCGCGGTAATAGAAAAGGAAGACACAAAATATGTATCCATAAAAATACACAACACCGGTATTAATCTTAAAATGGTAACAGCCCTGATAAATAAGAGCAGTTTACCTGTTACATTATTTTCCTCCGCTGCCAAAGAAACTACTTTTGAAGTATGTTATTGCCTGTCAACTACTGCCGGAATAGATATATCCAGGCAGGATGCAATGAATAGCCCATTGTGGAATTACATAAATATTGTCAATGGAATAAAATCGCATTTTTCAAAGTTGAACAATCCTGTTGCAAGGCTTGCAGAAACAAAGCCAAAAGAAGCAGCCTTTCTTACCACCTTAAATAACTGCATTTTAAAAAACATAGACAATGAACAATTTGATGCGAACGCACTCAGCACTGCAATGGCTATGAGCCGGGCACAATTGTTACGAAGGCTGAAATCATTAACAGGGAACTCTCCGGGTTATTATATTAAAACAATGCGGCTCGAAAAAGCCAAGGAGTTACTGGAAACAACCGATGCATCTGTTAGCAAAATAGCTTTTCAAACAGGGTTTAACTCACCCAGCAATTTTACAAAAGTATTTTGTGAAAAATACGGTATCACCCCTTCGCAGTTTCGCCGGCCTAAACAGGATGCAACAAATGAACAAGTAATTGCAACAAATGCGATAACATAAAAATTATTGCTGCTTATACCTTTAATAAAAAATTATTTTATGGAACAGCAAAACAAAAACAAAGAGTTCATCATTAACTATTTTAACGCATTAAGTGGGGTGCCCAAAACGAGGGAGCTTGTGGAACAATTCATGACTGATGAAGGATTAATTGCCCACATAGAATTTTTTGATACTGTCTTTCCCGGTTACGAGATTTACATAGACGAAATGACGGCAGAAGGTAATCGGGTTATTGTACAAGCTCGTGTGAAAGGAACACATTTAGGAGACCTGAGTGGAATTGCCCCTACTTTTAAAACAGTCGATTTTCCATTTGTCATCCGGTATGAAATTGAAAACGGTAAAATCGTTAGTCATTGGATGCTGGCCGATCAAATGTCGTTGATGGAGCAATTGGGTGTGATACCTGCTGCCGCAGCCGCACACTAACAGATAACAAATGACGATGGTAAACAATTATTTAATAAAGTCTGATAAAATATCATTTTATGGAAGCAGGTATCAAAAGCCAAACAAGCGCAATAGAAAACGTAGAAGCATTTATTAAAACGCATGATGTGATCTATGTAGCAGAGAATGCAGTATTTAAGAATATGAGTACCGGGGAAGAAATCATCGGCCGTAATGCAATAGCAGTTTTGTTAAATTACCTTTACCATGTTGCGTTTGAGGCTAAGGCTATCGTGAATAATATTGTTATAACGAAAGATCATGCTTTGCTGGAAGCTACCTTTTCCGGTAAACATATTGGCGAATTTGCCGGTATAGCTGCAACTGGTAATCAGGTAAATGTTCCTTTATGTGTTACCTATGATCTTAATGAAGATGGTTTAATTCAATATGGCAGAATTTATATGTTGACTGATGTAATGATGCATCAGTTAAAGAATGAGTAATGCCAAATATTTTTCAACCACGTGTTGATAGGTAAAACTGTAGGCAAATTATATTGATTAAACAACTTTACTTATAAAATTTATTTTATGGAACAGCAAAACAAAAACAAAGAGTTTCTTATAAATTATCTCAATGCAGTAAGTGGTGTTCCGAAAACAAGGGAATTGCTGCAACAATATATGACCGACGAAGCGCTGATTGGCCATATAGAATTTTTTGAGGCGTCTTTTCCCAGGTATGAATTATTTATGGATGAAATTACGGCAGAAGGTAACCGGGTTATTATTAAAGCACGTTTAAAAGGAACTCATTTGGGCGACCTGAGTGGAATTGCTCCTACTTACAAAACAGTCAATTTTCCATGCGTAGTTTCGTATGAAATTGAAAACAATATGATTGTTAGTCACTGGATGCTGGCCGATCAAATGGCGCTGATGGAGCAATTGGGTGTTATACCGGCTGCCCAAGCTGCTCACTAAAACTTTCGCACAGTCATAAAATATTTATGCAACTGTCCATGCACAAACGGCGGTTGTTATTCCACTAACAATTTAAAGGGTTTAGTTAATTGCCTTTAGGGGCAATTAGCTACTGCTTTGCCTATTTATGTTGTTTGTGGTACAAGAACCAATAGTGCTAAAAAGCAAATAAACAGTGCTAAGCCACGCAGCTTTGCAGGGCAAAGTATATATCTAACAAACGTTATATTGTTTATACCAAAACAGGCTTTTATTTTTGAAATTGAAAAAAAGGCATTTCTATTAATCTCCAATTATACCTGTATAAAATCAACCTGCACAGCCGTTCCCGTGGTAAACTTTTCCTGTTTCGTGTTTTAAGGCTTTATAGGAAAGCCTTAAAAACTTTGCAAGCATTACCAGGCAGTTAAATCATAAATTAAAAATAGAAAACCATGAAAAAATTAATTTTAATCAGCTTACTTTTTTGTTGCAGTGTATCCTTCGCTCAAACCGCAACTGAGGATGCTATCAAAAAAATCTGTACCGCCGAATCGCAGGCATTTCAGGATCATGATCTCGACGCTTTGGCAAAATACCACGTTCAAAGTGCCGATGAGCAATTGGCTTGGAATAACCCTGATGGTACATATGGTTTTGAAACAGGCTGGCAGAAAATCAGCGATGGTTTAAAGGACTGGTTCAACAGCGTGAAAAAAGATGATGCAAAAGTATTGAACGACAATTTCGCTTTTACAATTAAGGGTGAAATGGCTTTTGTAGCATACAACTCAAGGGTTCAAATTGCCGGTGGAAAAATGACTGAATCCCGGGAAAACCGCACTTTATTGTTGATGAATGGTAAATGGAAAATATTGGCTGTGCAGGCTTATTCAAATCATAATTCGGGGAAATAACATTAAATAAAATACAACTTCCATTAATTCCAAATAACAATCATTTATGAAAAAGATTACCCGTTTTATCATTAATTTATTTGCAGGGTTTACAAGTTTATTTGTCTTTGGTTGCAATCCTACTCCATGCCCTCCATGCCCAACATGTCCGCCTGTAGCCACAGGGTGTTCAGTAACTATGCTGTCTGATCAAATATTATTTACCAATAATAGTACCACCACACAACGGTTTTACATTGTAAATTATGTAACCGGTGTTGACCCAAGAAACACTCCCTGGATGATGGCAAATAAACGAGATGATTTTACGCTAAGGCCGGGAGAATCTGTGATAAAAACATACACAGGGGCGCCATTGGGTGTGGGTGTTTGCAAACCTTCGCTTACCGTGGCATTGGGCATATTTGGCTATGCCTCTGTAAGAGACATCATTCATGTAAATATGGGTGCCTGTTGCAAATACGATGGGGTAACTGTATCTACCGCTCCATAGAGTTGGCGGGGTAAGGCTACATCCCTGATTATAAAAAAGCTCCTGTTAATGTTTAATAAACCGGTTTATAAATATTGATTGTAGTACGTTCACAATTTTTTCAGATCCAACTTCTATTATCCTTTTAGTTTATCGGCGAATAGAAATCGCAGATGGTTTTAACTGCCTGTAGTAATTCTGCCGCCTTTTAAAAACGAAAATCCATCATATTCAAACATCATCAAAAATGAAATTCTCACCAACAGTATCTGCTGAATGAGAATGATTAATTCGGCTGCATTTTTTAAAAATTAAACAACATAATCATGAAAAAGAAATTACTTTTTTGCCTTACATTTTTTGTCAGTTTTTTTTTGGTTATCAAACCTGCCAATGCACAAACTTATGTAACTAATGGGCTGGCAACCCTTGTTGACCCTGCTGTTAACGAATACATTTTAACGTTAGACCAGGTTGGCACAATCGGTTATGGAACAGTTTGGTATCAAAACAAACTTGACCTTAGAAACGATTTTACCGTTACAGGCCAGGTATATCTTGGTATCAATGATGGCTGGGGTGCAGATGGTGTGGCATTTGTGCTGCAGCCTCTTTCAACTAATGCAGGCGGTGCAGGCGGTGGCATTGGTTACTTCGGGGTTAATCCTTCCTTTGCAGTTGAATATGATACCTGGCAAAATACTGACCGCTTCGATCCTCCTGGTGACCATTGTGCCATACAAATAAACGGCGATGTTACGCATGATGCGGCACACACACTTGCAGGGCCTGTTGAATTTTCAACAAACATAGAAGACGGCACTTGGCATGATGTAAAGTACACATGGACAGCTTCTACCAAAACATTCCAGGTGTTTTGGGAAGGGGCTTCCACACCTTTTTTTAATATTAATTATGATATAAGCGCCAATGTATTTGGCGGGTCACCGTATGTTTACTTTGGGTTTACGGCAGCAGTTGGCTCGGCAGTAAATAAACAAGCTGTTCGTATTTCCAGTGCCACTTTTGTATCTGAAGGTGTTTCAGGTGTGGTGACAAATGCCAGTTGCGCTGCCGCATCAAACGGCACCATAAATATTACGCCAACTGGTTTAACAGAACCACTTACC
Source organism: Chitinophagales bacterium (assembly GCA_038320245.1). Taxonomy (GTDB): domain Bacteria; phylum Bacteroidota; class Bacteroidia; order Chitinophagales; family Chitinophagaceae; genus Ferruginibacter. The sequence goes on from JBBQEA010000036.1 coordinate 17,955, forward strand.
TATTTATGGAGCAATGGAGCAACCACCAAAGATATTTCCGGATTGGTGCCGGATACTTACACCGTTACGGTAACTGATGCGACCGTACCTAAACGAAGCATTGTATCTTCCTTTAATGTTGGTGCAGACCAGGTTGCTGTAACCCCATCTGTAAGTATTGCCATTACAGGCGGCACAATGCCTGTATGCCAGGGGCAGAGCCTTAGTTTTACTGCTACCCCAACTAATGGCGGCAGCAACCCGGCTTATGAATGGACGGTTAATTATGCAGGTAATAGTGTTGTGATTGGAAATGCAGCCACACTTACCTACAGTGCTTTTTTTAATGGTGGAGTAACAAATAGCATACATTGTAAACTTACTTCAAATGCTGCTTGTGCCACGCCAGCCGTCGTACTGAGCAATAGTATTGATATAGCCACAACCTATGGCCCTGTTTGGTATCTTGATGCAGATGGGGATAATTATTATACAGGTAGTCCGCTTGCTGCCTGCAGCAGTCCGGGTCCTGGTTATACAACAACAGTGATGCCTGGCGGTGATTGTAATGATGACAACCCTGCCATCAACCCTGGTGCTGCCGAAATATGTGGCAATGGCATTGATGATAATTGTAACGGGCAGATAGATGAAGGCTGTATATTATATACTTTCTATAAAGACGCAGATGGCGATACTTATGGCAACCCTGCCATCACTGTAACGAACTACACAGGCATTGTACCACCAGGTTATGTTACCAACAAAACGGATTGTGATGATACCAAATCAACCGTTCATCCGGGTGCAGTAGAAATATGTGGCAACGGTATTGATGATAATTGTGACGGCCAGATAGACGAGGGCTGTACTGTATTAATAACCGTTTCTATTTGCAATGCCAGTATTACGGAAGGCAACTGTGGCACAAAATTACTTTCATTTGCAGTATCCCTTAGTAAAGCAGCCACGGCTACCAGCACTGTAAAATATACTACCAGCAATGGTACCGCCCTTGCCGGTTCAGATTACAAGGCAGCAGACGCAATACTAACTTTTACCAAAGGCCAAAGAATTAAATATGCCACTGTTGTAATTAATGGTGACTATACAGTTGAGCAAAACGAAATTTTTTATGTAACGCTCAATACGCCTGTAAATCTGGTACTAAGCAAAAAAAGAATTGGAATAGGAACAATCATAAATGATGACAGGACGTGCAGCAAGGAAATAACTTTATCTCCTGCTTTAACAAACGAAAATACCAGTAGTTTAAAGGTACCTACTCTGTTACGAAGGAGTGAGCAATTTAGGATACCAAACCTGCCCCCCAACAATAAAGTGATGCTGTTTAATGCAAATGCTGTACCTGTCTTGAATGCGGTGAACTATGACAATAATGCCAGCTTGTACAACATGGCAACAGGTATGTATTTCTACAATATCATCACAATTAACAAGCAAGGCAAACAGGAAATATTTAAAGGAAAAATTATGATAATGGAGTAAGCTGATGATTAAACAAAGCAGTATTTGAACACAAGGGTTGCCAACTTTTAGCCGTTGGCAACCCTTGTGTCTGTGGTCAAAGTCCTTTACTGCACACAGCCTGTTTATACTGTGCCAAACATAGTTTGTATAAATTTCCGGGGTAAGCTGTTTGCGATGCGTACAAATTTTAGTGAAGTATGCTAATTTGAAGTTGTGTTTTTAGTGTGGACACCGAACATGGAAGCAAGCCCTACACCTAACAAATGTTATATTGTTTCTTACTATAGTGGCTGTTAGTTTTGAAGTTAGAAGATAACTTTAAATCTCAATCATCCCCATTTAAAACCAGCGGACACAGTACTTCTCTCTTTTAACCATATTCCATAAGTGGCATCTTTTAGAAATGATATCGATTAAAAAAATGCAACGTTATTTAAAACGAATAGGAGTGACAGGGAATGTATCTTAATCATCAGCAAATAACTGCTGTAATTTTTTACTGCTATGTTGTTTTTAGTTATTCAAAAAAATAATCCAGCTTGTAAGAATCTTGAATGGCAGTGGGTAATATTCCTGACACATCAAACCTTGGCTGGTAAGTTTACACAGAGTAATCCGAAAGCAAAAATGATGTAATTAAGAAATTTTTTTATAACCCTAAAATAGAATTTTATGGCTGAGTCAATCAATGAAAAAAAGTATTTAAACGGAAAATTTGCCCTCATAACAGGAAGTTCCAGGGGCATTGGCAGAGGCATCGCTCTCAAGTTGGCAGAAAAGGGTGTGACGGTAGCGGTAAATTATCTAAAAGATGAAACTGCAGCAAAGGATACGCTTGCAAAAATTCAGCAAACAGGGTCAGACGGGTTCATTGTCCAGGCAGATGTATCCAATCCTAAAGAAGTGACCCGGATGGTGGCGGAAGTGCGTGAAAAATTTGGCAAGCTGGATATTTTCGTAAGCAACGCACTCGGAAACTTACTGGGATTTATGAGTCCGCCATTGCAGGTAAGTCTGGAACAATGGGAAGAAGCTTACCAGGTTCAGTCCCGTGCCTTTTTGGTAGGTGTACAGGAGGTTGCAGGCCTTATAACTGATAATGGTCGCATAGTGGCTACCAGTTACTGGGGCGGTAGTCATGCCGGAGGTTTTCTGCCCTATTTTGCAATGGGTACAAACAAAGCCGCTGTGGAAGCGATGTGCCGTTATTTTGCGGTAGCGCTTGCGCCAAGGGGTATCACGGTGAATGCCGTGTGTGCAGGCATAACGGACGATAGCATTGTGAATGCTTTGCCGAAGGAAGCGCAGGATGCCATGTTAGCATGGCTGAAAGAAGGATGGAATCCGATGAAGCGACCTGGCACGCCTGCAGATATTGGTGGCGCAGTTGCCAGCCTCTGTACTGATGATGCCGGCTGGATTACCGGTCAGACGATTATAGCAGATGGCGGAGCATCATTAATGAATCCCGAAGTGCCGCTTTTCTTTCAATTACCATGAAAAGTAACGGAAGCAAATACTGCGTAAAAAAAGTCCTTATTATTTGCTTTCTCAACTAATCATTTTAATAATATTTCAAACAAATTCTTTCGTTTCAGAAAACATTGATTGTACTTTATTTTCATCTACAAAAACAAGATCATCATTATCTGCCTTAAATATTTTAGCCATCAAAAAAGAACATAAAACAGAAAGCCCGCTGTCTATTTTATGTGTGAGAATAAATTCTTTATTGAAAAATGCTTGGTGCTGCCTGAATTTTATTTGAGTATCCCTAAGAAACGTTAGGTTGACAGGATGCTTAGAATCTTAATCTTTACATAGTAGAATATTTACAATAACGAAACAAAACCAGGGGCCCTGCTTTATATTTTGCCGGGTAATTTTTTAAAACTTTTTAATATGGAACAATCAAAACGAAACAAAGAATTTATTACCCGCTACTTTAATGCCTTAAGCGGCCGTAAAGTAACGCAGGAACTATTGGAGGAGTATATTTCAGATAAAGAATTAATAGCGCATATTAATTTTTTTACAGGGGCATTTCCCTGTTATGAAATCATTGTTGAGGAGATAACGGCAGAAGACAATCGGGTTGTGATTCATGGTAGGTTCAAAGGTTGCCATAAAGGAGACTTTAATGGAATTTCGCCAACAAATCGCACCGTTGAAGTTTCAGTTGCGGTGGGATATGAAATTGAAAATGAAAAAATCGTACATCACTGGATCCTTGCCGATCAAATGTCGCTGATGGAACAGTTGGGCGTGGTACCTGCTGCTGAACCGGCTCACTAACATTTTTACGCCGGTGTAAAACATTTGCAACCGTCCATGCACTAACGGCGGTTGCCGTTTCCAATAACAATTTACAGAATTTTAATAATTGCCTTTAGGGGCAATTGGTAAATGCTATGCCCGGATTGTAACGCTACCTAAGAAACGTTAGGTTGATTGCATTGCAGTAAAATATCATCTTTGAGCATGCAAAAAATTCAGCATTCTCAAGCTGGCTTTTTTGTACTCCTGTTCCATTTTCCTTTAAAAACTTTCCCGTTCCCGTCCGTTAATTTTTAAAAAAGTTAGTTGCCATACTAAACAACACACAATTATGAAAAAATTATTTACCCTTCTCAGCAGTTTACTCCTTTTTGCAGGCATTGCGCTGGCACAGCCGGGTGCGCTGGACCATACATTTAACGCAGGGTTTAATTTTTTACCTGAAGCCCAAAGTGCAGGGGTTACTAATATAGTTGCACTGCCGGATGGTAAAGCATTTGTAGCAGGTTCGTTTTTCATTGGAGGAAACGGAAGAAGTTTAATAAGAATTAATCAAGATGGCACTTTAGATAACAGTTTTATAAATACGCTTGGCAACCTTGGTATGATTGATATGAAGGTGCAGACAGATGGGAAAATTTTAGTTGTAACAAGTAATGGTGATGGTGATGGTTACACACTTATAAGACTTAACGACGATGGAAGCCTTGATGCAGGGTTTAATGCAACACTTGCCACAAACAGCATGATGAAAGTAAATGTGCAAAGCGATGGAAAGATTTTACTGATTGCTTATAATACTGGTGATACCGGCAATAAATTATACAGGATCAATACAGATGGCAGCCAGGATATGAGCTTTGGTACAGGTGGCTTTGTTCAGCTTGCTGGCAATAATATAATGGCAGTGCAGGAAGATGATAAGATTATTATGAATACGTATAATGGCAATTCAACTGGCCTTTTAATACGCCTTGATGCAAACGGTAATCCCGATGCCGGGTTTGATTTTTCTTTTAATTCATACAATGGTACCTCCGGGCAAGGGATTGAAAAAATAATTGTACAGGCTGATGGAAAAATACTCATTGCCGGAAATTTTGTATTTGGCGACATAAACAACCCTTCAAGCCTACACTATTCAGGGCTGGCACGTTTAAACACAGATGGCAGTATTGATAATAGTTTTATTGATGCCTCCATTCTTACCACTTATGCGCCTGGGGAGTTTGAATTTAATATTATTACAACTGCCTACCAGCAACCTGATGGCAAGATATATGTAAGCGGACAGACATTTTATGAAAGCCAGAATATCACCAAATCTCATTTAATCCGCTTAAACAGCGATGGCAGCAGGGATGTGGTTTTTACAGGAGGGGATGGTGTAGTACTTCAGGGTACTAATACCCAGGAAATAGTTGTTTCTGTAATAAAAGCAATAACTCAGTTGCCAAATGGTAAAATAATAGCAGGTGGTTTTTTCGGCTATTCCAATAATTACAATGGAGCAACAATAAACAGTCTTGCAAGGCTGAAGGATAACGGCAGTTTGGATAATGGAGCAGGTGCCAACGGCTCAGTCCGAACCTCCTGTGTACAAGCCGATGGGAAACTTATTATCGGAGGTGATTTTACAAGCTATAACGGGATATCTATAAATCACATAGCTAAAGTAAATGTTGATGGAAGCGTAGCTGAAAGCTTTCATCCCGGATCAGGTTTCAACAACGTTTATCCTGGCTTTCATGACCAGGATGTGGTACATGCTTCTGTTGTACAAAGCGATGGCAAAATACTCGTCGGCGGTTATTTTCCTTCTTACAATGGGATTGCAAGGAATGGCATTGTGCGGCTTAATGCAAACGGAAGCATTGATGCAGGCTTTGATCCCGGCACCGGCGCAGCACTAACCGGCCAACCAGGTGGCGGAGTGTTGACAATCGTTCTACAAACCGATGGCAAAATATTAGTGGGTGGCGAATTCACCAGTTTTAATGGAACTGCATGCAATGGTATGGTGAGGCTAAACACCGACGGGAGTGTAGATCCATTATTTGTTTCGGGTATTGAAACAGGGAGTATAGTCAAAACTATTTCGATCCAGGGCGATGGTAAAATAATTGCCGGCGGCACGGGTATGGGAACTGCCTTTAAAAACATTGCACGATTAAATACTGATGGCAGTATAGACCCTGCATTTAACCGGGGCATAATGAAACAAGTAAACCAGGACCCAATTACGCATACATTTATTTACAGAAGCGGAACCGTATTTGCAACCAGTATTCAGCCTGACGGTAAAATATTTATTGCGGGTATTTTCAACATGTATGATAATTTACAACGAACAAGCATTGCCCGTTTGAATGCGGATGGCACGATTGATCCAACTTTTTTTGTGGCACAGGTCCCGATTGGTACTTCAGGAGCACTTTTGAATATTTATAGTGTGGTATTGCAACCTGATGGTAAATTAATTTTAGGAGGTACTGGTGCCGACTTCGAGGGAAGCCACAGTGGCATTGTAAGGGTGCTGAACGATGGCACTATTGATAATAGTTTTGTAGCAGACGGACTGGTTCTAGACATATATTCATCAACTAATGATGCAATCTACACCATGCTCCAGCAAACGGATGGAAAAGTGATCATTGGCGGTTCTTTTACTACTTATAATGGCGTTTCTACAAACTATTTAGCACGTATCCTCACCGCCTGCAGCAGCACAGTTACTTCTCTATCTATTACAGCATCTCCGTCTGGTTCAATATGTACAAGTACACCAGTTACATTTACAGCAGTGCCTGTTAATGGCGGAAGTTCGCCTACTTATCAATGGCAAAAAAATGGCCTGAATGTAGGCACCAATACTAACACTTATAATAATAGTACCTGGGTAGATGGAGACATCGTCACCTGTGCGCTTACCAGCAGTTCGGTTTGTGCTTCGCCTGCAACGGTAAGCAGTTCCCTTACCATGTCTGTTCTCAATACACCTGTAACTACTTCAGTAAGTATTGCGATAACTTCAGGGAGCAATCCTGTATGCGCCGGCGAATCACTCACTTTTACGGCTACCCCGGTCAATGGCGGCAGCAATCCCTTTTATCAATGGACCATAACTAATTATACCTCTACGATCAATGTTGGCACCAATTCGCCCACGTTTACCTATAATGCTTTTAATATTTACGATGTGGTAAGATGCACGCTGACCAGCAATGCGCCTTGCGCAACAAATCTTAATGCGGTTAGCAATAGCATACAGGTAAATGTTACCACCACGTATTGGTATCTTGATGCTGATGGTGATAATTATTCTACCGGGTCACCCGTTATTTCCTGTACCAGCCCCGGCCCAGGCTATACTACCCTGGGTATTGCCAGTGGCGATTGTGATGACAACAATCGTGACGTTCACCCGAATGCGACAGAAATACCAGGCAATGGCATTGATGATAACTGCAATGGACAAATAGACGAGATTACCTATTGCACACCTAATTTTAATAATGCTTTTGGAAACATCCAAAACGTTAACCTTGGTGATTTACATAATTTAAATACAGGCTATGGTTTAGATGGTAATGCTTATTCTGATTATTCCACCTTATCCACCAGTGTTTCTGCAGGCAATAATATTAGCTATGACATTGCTACAGGCGGGTCTAACAATAATAATCAGCAGGTAAGCATTTACATTGACTATAACAACAACGGTAGTTTCGATGATGCAGGGGAGCAGGTAGTGAGCAATCAATTGATTGCTACAGGCAATAATGCCACAGGTTCATTTACTGTTGCCAGCACCCAGGCCGCAGGCAACTATAGAATTCGCATTATCACCTCAGCGCATATTAACGGAAACCCTGTTAACACAGACCCCTGCTTTACCAACTTTGGCGAAGCGGAAGATTATACACTGATTGTTACGCCTTTTATTGCACCTACATATTGCGTGCCTTCAATTCAATATCCCTGCACCAATACCTGGTTGGAAAATGTGACACTCGGAACCATCACCAATAACAGTACAGGTTGTAACGGAGGTTATTCGGATTATTCTGCCAACCCTGCTACCAGTGCACTACCAGGTGAAACGGTGGCCTTTAGCCTAACGGGAAATTTTGGCTTCGATCAAATTGCAAATATTTATGTGGATTTCAATAACGACCAGGATTTTGACGATGCAGGCGAAGCGGTGGCAACCAGGGTTTCAATACCATTTAACGGAGATGGAACGGGTACATTTATGATCCCAATAACTCAACCTGCAGGAAATTACAGGTTAAGAATTGTTACTGAACTAGATAATTCAAATGTGCCTGATCCCACAGCTTGCCATACCAGTCAGGGCGAGGTAGAAGATTACACCATACAAATATTACCGGTATATTGCACACCCGTTATTGATAACCCATGCAGCAGTAGTAATATCAACTATGTTCACATTGGAAGTATCTACAACTATACCGGTTGCAGTGGATATGATGATTATTCTGCCACACAAACAACCACTGAATCGCAAGGCGCAACAGTAAACTTCAATATAGGAACCGCTTTTGGTTACGGCCAAAACATAAGTATTTATATAGATTACAACAGCGATGGTGATTTTGATGATGCAGGTGAGCAGGTGGCTGCAAATATTTTTATCAATGGTTATGGCATCCGGGCAACCGGCTCTTTCCAAATCCCTGCATTGCAAACGCCGGGAAATTACAGGGTACGTGTTGTTTCAGATTATACTCAACCTACACAACCATGTCATTCCGTTTCTGGCGAAGCAGAAGATTACACATTGATCATAGAAGCATCCTGCGCCATAAATACATGGACAAGTGCAGCCGCTAATGGCAATTGGAATGATGCAGGCAACTGGTGCAGCGGCGTAGTGCCAACAGCGGCAACGAATGCAAAAATACCAGCAGCCAATACGCCTTATCCAGCATTAACGGCAGATGCTTCAGTAAACAATTTAAAGATCGAAAGCGGTGCTACAGTTTCCATTGGTGCGCATACACTCACATTAAACGGCACTTATAATGAAACCACCTATGGCGCAGGCGGCACTATCAGTGGATCTGATCAATCAAACCTTGTTTCACTTAACCAATCAGGGACTTACATTTACTTTACCCCTGGACAAAACCTTTTGAAAAACCTAACACTTGGCTATAGCGCACAGCTTTTTATTTACAGTGGTGATTTAGAAATTGCAGCAAGCCCAGAACCTGGTACTGTTACCTTAGCAGATTATTCAAACTTTTATTGCAGCAAACTGGTTTTCAAATCTGGTGCCAACGGTACAGCCCGTTTGGCTGAAGTACCGGTTGATGGAAGTGGTAATTCACTGGTACAAATATATGGGCAACAAACAGTAGAACGCTATATCCCCGACAACCTCACAAGGGCATGGCGACTATTAGCTGTACCAACTCATGGCAGTAACCAAACCTTTCGGCAGGCATGGCAGGAAGGTGATGTAAACCCCAATCCGTTGGATAATAACTTGCCTGGCTATGGCACCCAGATAACTGGCCCTGGCAGCCTGGCCAACGTGACAGCCAATGGATTTGATAATATCAGTTTAAGGTCATCCTTATTAAAATACGATGGTATTGCATGGGAGCCTGTAGACAATACCAACACAGCAATGGAAACATCCGGAGGCTATTTTATGTACATAAGGGGCGACAGGACGAAAGGTATATCAGGGGCTGTCGATAACAGCAATGCAACTACACTAAGGACAACCGGAAATTTATACCAGGGCGATATTACTTCTCCCATATTACCCGCAAATGCTTACAGTGTGCTGGGTAACCCTTTTGCCTCAGCCATTGATTTTGCAAAAACCACAAGAACGGGAGGGGTAGGCAATGTGTTTTATATCTGGGATGCAAAAAAGATTTCCGGTAAGAGTTTAGGGTTTTATCAAACCTTTAGTACTGCTAATAATTTCAATTGCCTGGTAGATGGGGGCAGTTATGTGCTGGGCACCCCAAATACTGTTATACAATCGGGCCAGGCATTTTTTGTAGAGAATAGTGCCAGCACGGGTACGCTTACTTTTCCCGAAAGCAGTAAGATCGTTATCAGTAACAGTAACACTGGCTTTAGGCCTGCAACCCCAACTGATGCATTGGTAAAACTAGACAGCAGGTTGTATGCTGTATCCGATAATACTACATCGATGGTTGATGCCAATACAGTAGTGTTCAGCAGTGCTTATTCAAATGCTATCGATGGAGATGATGCATCAAAACTGGTGAACCCTGGTGAAAATTTTGCCATCCAAAAAAATGGAAAAGCAATCGCCATTGAAGCAAGGCAACCAATCAACAGCAATGATACCATCTTCTTTAATATGTGGAATATCCGGCAGCAGCAATACCAGTTTGTATTTGTGCCAGGCAACTTAAATACAACAGGTCTGGTGGCAGAACTGGAAGACACTTATTTACATACAAGTACCCCCGTAAGCTTAGCTGTAAATACTACCGTAAGTTTTACAACAGATGCCAATGCAGCTTCTTCAGCAAGTAGTCGTTTTAGAATTGTATTTGCGCAAGCCAATCCATTATCAGTAAGCTTTATCAGCATCATTGCCACACAACAAAACAGCGTAATAAAAGTAGCATGGAATGTGGCTGATGAAAGTGGTATTCTTAATTATGAAATAGAGCATTCCGGCGATGGGGTAAACTTTAGAAATGCCGGCACTGTAACTGCAACGGGCAATCAGCATCGTGATGTTTCCTACAATTGGTTAGATGCCAACCCATCAACCGGAACTAATTTTTACAGGATAAAAAGCACTGCCCGCAATGGTGAAATAAAATACAGCAGCATTGTAAAAATAGCTGGCGGAAAAGTGAAACCCGCTATCTCCATTGCACCCAATCCGGTTGAAGGCGCTGTAGTAAATCTGCAACTAAAAAACCAGCCGGAAGGAAGATACGGTATAAGGATGCTGACCAATATTGGTCAGGTAATTATGAGTAGTAAAATACAGCATGCTGGTGGAAACAGCACACAACTACTCAACTTGCCAACAGGCATTGCCAGTGGCAGTTACCAGGTGGAAGTAACTTTACCAGACAATAGCAAGCAAGTACAAACCCTGTTTATTAATTACAAAAAATAACAATTATAAGCGATCACACTTTTAAAAATGTGATCGCTTATTTTAAATCTGATTAAATCATTTCAAACAATAAAAGCCATGCAGCATCAATTAGATAGGTTAGCCCAAAAGAAATTGTCTGCCGTTTTCGCAATGTTTTGTTTTATGTTATTGCCACTTGCAGGGATCTGCCAGCCTGCAACTCCTGGTGGTGGACTTAATCCAGAAGCTGTACCGTTCGATGATAATATGAACCTGATTTTTTTAGTAGCAGGGGTTGTATTTGCAATGGTAGTAGTTGTAAAGCAGTTGAAACAACAAAATAAATCGGTTGGTTGAATTTCACTAGAAACTACCAGTCCTGAAGATTTTGTTGCAATTCATTGAGGGGCTTTTTTTTATTTTTTTCATTATCCCAAAAACTGTAATGGTCGTTGCCTGTTATTCCCGTACTTGTTGATTTTGCAGTTTTGAAATTAGCGTAATCAAGCTAACCTGGCAGCCATTTGGTGCTTTCTCTAACGGCCGAAGCTTGCAGTAGCAAAAAGCTTTTCTTCAATAGTAGCCCTAAAATAGTATTGTCTAATTTGTAGAGCTGGAAGGATATACAATTTATTGGCTTCACTTCAGGGGCTAAACTTCGCCTGATTGCTCCTTGTTACTACTGCCAGTAAATAAATTAGCTGAGAAATGGAAGTTAAATAGCAGTTGACAATTGTTAAATTATACAAGCCCATACGGCAATGAAAATGCATCTTGTATACAGGCAATATAGAAATTGTAAATCTACTTATGGGTAAAAAGAGGAAGGAGTCTGTCATATGATTGGGTAAAGCCATTTAAGGACAAAATATTCCGGTATAATAATAGTCCTTTAGTGTAGCACCATAACTATTTGTTTGCGTAATTTTATCTAATAGCTATAAGTAATAATGTTTATTTTTAAGTAAAATATTTTTTATGAACTCCATTGTTGATGATGTAAAAAAACTTCCGCTGTCGGAAAGAGCCGATTTGTTTTTGGCTTTACAAAATGATATAGAAATTAGCGAGTATCTGCAAACTACAGAAGCAGACAAAATATTATTTACCGAAATAGCCCGGCGGGATGGAGCATTTA
>JBBQEA010000037.1:0-29809 GCA_038320245.1 Chitinophagales bacterium
CCTTTCTATTGCCAGGTAATCTTTTTCAGATAAATGAGGTGATGCAACATCAGACATTATTTTTATTTTAGTAAAGTTAATTCACTTTTCCAGTTCCTTTATTCTCCGGTTCATCACATAAAACCAAAGCGGCGGCACCAATGCCATTAGCATACTGCCGGGGTAGCCAGTTGGTAACTGAGGTGCATTGGGATGATGTTGTAAAATTTGGTATTTGCGGCTTGCCATGTAATGATGATCGCTGTGGCGGCTCAGTTCAAACAACATCAGTCGGCCGAGGATATGATTGCTGTTCCAGCTATGCTGCGGTAAGGTTCGTTCAAATTTACCTGTAGAAGTTTCCTTTCTTTGCAAGCCGTAATGCTCAATGTAATTCACTGTTTCCAATAATAAAATGCCAATAAATGCGGCTATTAAAAAATAGGACATCACCATAGTGCCAAACAAAAAATAGATGGATACAACCAATAGTAATTGAATAAGCTGTGCCTGCAACATTTCATTTTTCCAATGCAATTTGGGTAGTCCCAATTTCATCATTTCATCATTGGCAATTTTCCAGGCACCGAGGTAAGAATAGGTAATGGTACGGAAGTAAAAAAGATAAACCGGTTCATTATAATGAGCACTGCTGGGATCTTGTGGCGTAGCTACATTTTTGTGATGACCTTTATTATGTTCTATAAAAAAATGCATGTATAATGAAGTAAGGAGGGCAGCTTTAGCAAGGCCCTGTTCAAATTTATTTATTCTGTGACCAAGCTCATGAGCTACGTTGATACCAAATGTGCCACAGAGTAATCCCATGGTTCCAATTCTTCCGGCAACATCCCAGCTACTGAGATTTGCATCGTTAAAACTATGCAGAAAAAAGTACAAAGCCATAAACTGTAGTAATACAAAAGTGTAAAGCATATAATCATACAGTCTGTCTTTTTTAATTACTTCTTCTTCAGCTTTATCCATATTTTTTTCATCAGGCTTAATCAGTAACTCTGCTATCGGTACCAATACCCAAGTGTATATCAATGTTGCCCATACAATTAAACCGGTACCGGAAAAAGACAAGAAAGCCAGCACATACATTGTGATAGGTGATAAGTATTTGAAAGCCCGGATATTCATACAACCAATTTTTGAATGTTCAAGATAACATTAAGTACACATAATATTAAATCCTGTTTAAAGGTACAAAATGAGAATTTTTTTTATTTGTGATGACGATGCATTTTGGGGCTATCTCAAAAAAATAACCCTGATAAATTAATACCGGGGTTATTTTTAATAATTGCGTTTAAACTTTTTATTTATCCTGCTTAATGGAAATCCGGTATAATACAAATGCCATGAACAAGAAGAATAATACCCCCAATATCTGGTAAAATTCATGCCCGATTAACTGACTAAATCCCATTTCCAGATTCAGTTTATTTAGTACAGCTGCCGGCCCGTCAAAGCCAGCCATGATAGCGAATATTACACCCGCCACTGCACCTCCGGCAACAAGACCTGTAGCAAATAAATTTCCTTTACCTAATTCATCGTCTTCTGCACTCACTTTTAGTTGTTTCTTTTTCTGGTACATATCTGCTAAACCTCTTACGGCGCCACCAGCAAAAATTGGCAGGGTGGTACTAAGTGGCAAATAAGCACCCACAGCAAAGCTCAACGATTTGATACCACACAATTCCATTACGATTGCAAGAAAAACACCGGCCAATACAAACTGCCAATCAAGATTAAACGATAAAATCCCTTTGGCTAAAGTGGCCATCAATGTGCCTTGCGGTGCCGGATAAAACTCACTGCCAATGGCATGTTTGGTTACACCTTTCGCAACCATAGCAGCTGTGGGAGTATCCAAAAACTTAACGGTTAATCCAATTACGATTGATGAAACAATTGCACCCACAAAAAGTGCAATTTGCTGGTTGCGGGGGGTTGCACCCACTATATACCCGCTCTTTAAATCCTGCGATGTGGCACCGGCATTTGCAGCTGCAATACAAATCATTCCACCAACTACCAGGGCCATGGGTTCGTATGCCTTACCCGTCCAGCCCACGGCAATAAAAATTAAGCAGGTACCCATTAATGTCGCAATCGTCATTCCGCTGATGGGATTATTGGAGGATCCAATCAGCCCAACTATACGGGAAGAAACAGTAACAAAAAATGCTCCGAATATTACCACCAGTAAACCAATTAGTAATTTTTGTCCAATACTGTCTCCCGGTAATTGCGGTAAAAATGCCATTAATAAAACAAGGCCAATGCTACCAAACAACACCACTTTAATATTAAGGTCTTTATCAGTTCTCAATACTTCGCTGGTTGATCCATCTTTATTTTTTCCGATACTGGCAAAGCTTCCTTTAAAAGAAGAAATAATAGTTGGGATTGTTTTTATCAAAGTGATAAATCCACCAGCGGCTACTGCGCCGGCTCCAATCTGGCGCACATAGGCATAATAAACTGCCGCAGAAAAATCATTAAAATTATGTGCTGCAGGATCCCAGCCACCTTTACCACCTGCTGTCAGCAGATCTTTTAAGTAGCCAAGTTTTATTAGTTGCGCAGCAATAATATCGGGAGCTACCAATTTAGATAACAATGGAATCATCACCAACCAGGCAAACACGCCACCAGCAACCAACACACCGGCAATTTTTGGACCGATGATATAGCCAACACCTAAATACTCTGGTGTAATTTCTCCGCTTACTTTAGCGCTTTGTAAATATTTACTGGTTTGTTTGGTGATGTATGCAGGCGTTTCAGCAATGATGTGAAACACTTTTTGCAGTATGGCATATAAAAAAGCAAAACCCAAACCATAAAAAGCTGTCTTGGCAAAATCGCCTCCTTTTTCCCCGGCCTTTAATACATCACCACAGGCAGTTCCTTCCGGATAGGGAAGCGTTTCATGCTCATTTACAATCAATGAACGCCTAAGTGGAATCATCATTAATGTTCCCAGAATACCACCAAATATGGCAAGGGTTAATATGGTGATGTAATTAAAATATTGATCGCCTCCTCCATCACTTAAAAATAAAAAACCCGGTAAGGTAAATACAACTCCGGCTGCAATACTTTCTCCGGCACTGCCCGTTGTTTGAATGATATTATTCTCCAGAATGGTTGTTTTAAAATACTTACGCCCCAATGTAATTGCAATTACGGCAATAGGTATAGATGCAGAGACGGTAAGACCAGCTTTTAAAGCGAGATAAACGGTAGCTGCTCCAAATATTACACCGAATAAACTGCCTAACAGGATAGACTTAACGGTAAGCTCTGCCATTTTACTATCAGGCGATACGAAGGGTTGAAATGGTTTTTTCTCAGACATAAGCAGAATGTAGTTTTAAAAAAGGAAGATAAATAAAAAAGGCGATACAAGTTGTATCGCCATTACTTCAAAAAAGTTTTTTAATCGTTTTGTGCAGTAGCTTCATCCACTACTTTAGATAACCTTTTGGCAAGCGGGAATATTAAAAACCCGGCAATAATTGCAGCAATTGCACTTATTGCAAAGAAGCTGGCTTTGTTATCAAACTGGTCCCAAAAACCTGCAAGTATACCAGATATTTTTCCGCCTAAAGAAGTTGTAATAAACCACCCACCCATCATCAACGCAGTAAATCTTCTGGGAGCAACTTTAGATACCAATGATAAACCAACCGGGCTCATAAATAATTCGCTTACAGTAAATACGCCATAGCTGGCAAATATCCAGGCAGTAGAAACTTTATCATGATAAATGTTGGTAGATAGACAGGCAAAAACCATCACAAGCGATGAAAGTCCTGCAATGATGGTACCCCAGGCAAATTTAGATGGAGTGGAAGGCTCTTTTCCACGGGCCCGCAAAAAGCCAAATAATCCCACAATTACCGGTGTAAGCAGGATAATCCAAAAAGGGTTAATTGATTGATATATTTCTGTTGAAACTAATTTTAAATCGGCTCCATCAGCAGGCCATTTATCTTTTGGAAGATTTTGGAAATAAGGATTTAATCCCATCGCCGTCTTTACTTTTCCATCAGCCCCAAGGCTTGTTCTAAATTGCTCATCAATTACAGGTACCTCCAAAGGTTTGGTATTTATTTTTTCTAAAAAGCCAAATGGTGTTAACAATTTCTCAGCAGCAGCAGGGGTTTCACGGTAACTGTAGGTATCAGCCCAAATAGTTAGTGCAGTAGAATTTTGGTTGTAGATATTCCAAAAAATGATGGCAACTCCAAATAGTGTAAACAAAGTTCCTACCCGTTTTTTGTCAAGGCCGGTGCATCTTGCCCAAATACTGTAATAGAAAATGATAATGGGTACGCAGGCAAAAATGAATGCATCATTTGAGTCTGAGCCAATGAGGTTGCCGGGTAGCATCCAGCCAATAGTGCCTGCAATAATTGCCGGAACAAAAACATACAAAACTATTTTAGACATCGCCATGTCTTCTTTTTGCACCGGCTTCATAATGTCTCCGTGCTTAACATATTTTTGTCCAAAGGCAAACCATATCAAACCAATAATCATCCCTACTCCCGCAGCCGAAAATGCATAGCCCCAGTTGTAATTATTTCTTAAATAAGCAGCAACAAAATTGCATATGAATGCCCCAATATTTACCCCCATATAAAAAATATTATAGGCAATATCTTTTTTAGGTTTTAATTCATCGGTGTTATAAATGTTGCCAAGCAGGGTACTGATATTGGGCTTAAAAAAACCGTTGCCTATTATTACAAGACCTAACCCTGCAAACAATAAAGTGTTACTTCCGGATATACCAAGTATCAGGTATCCCAAAGCCATTAATGCCCCTCCAAAAAAAATGGATTTGCGATATCCTAAATATCTGTCTGCAATCAATCCGCCAATAAACGGTGTTAAATATACCAACGCAACATATGTTCCCACAATATCAATAGAAAGTGCGTTGTCCATTCCTTTGCCACCTTTATCAGTTGCTCTTAAAAACAACGGCAAAATACCTATCATCAAATAAAACCCAAATCGTTCCCACATTTCAGTAAAGAATAATACGTACAATCCCTTTGGGTGCTTAGCGGTTTTTATTTTTTCGGGCATACAGTGGAATTTAGTTTTTATTAATGGATATAATTAGTTCCCCAAAGTAGGTAATTTCTTTTTTAGAAGTCATACATTCCACGCATCTTTTAAATTGCTGCAAATAATAAAGCGGTCGCTGATAAAAATAATATGGTTTACAGCAGGTACCCGTTTATTTTTGTGGCTCACTACAACAAATAATTTTTAAAGCTATATTGAGCACATGAATATTCTTATTATTGGAAATGGCGGAAGAGAACACGCCCTGGCATGGAAATTAAAACAAAGCCCATTGTGCAATGAGCTTTTTATTGCACCGGGTAATGCTGGTACAGCAAACGTTGGTATTAATGTAGATTTAAGTATTACTGATTTTGAAGGCTTAGCATCCTTTTGCATCAGCAGCAAAATTAAAATGCTGGTGGTAGGCCCCGAAGAACCACTGGTACGGGGTATTTACGATTTTTTTGCTGCGGATGCTGCTACTCAACATATACTGGTATTTGGTCCTTCAAAAGAAGCAGCAAAACTGGAGGGAAGCAAAGCTTTTGCAAAAGAATTTATGCAACGGCATCAAATTCCTACAGCGGCCTATAAAGAATTTAATGCTTCCAATTATATGGAAGGGGTACAATACATAAAGCAACATAGTTTGCCAATTGTATTAAAGGCCGATGGTTTGGCTGCAGGTAAGGGCGTAGTAATTTGCCAAAACCATATTGAGGCATTGGCAGAATTTGAATTAATGATTCAGAAGGCAAAATTTGGAGACGCCAGCAAAAGGGTGGTTATCGAAGAATTTTTAACGGGTATTGAGTTGAGTGTATTTGCGTTAACCGATGGCAAAAACTATGTGTTGTTGCCGGAAGCAAAGGATTATAAAAAGGTTGGAAGGGCCGATTCGGGGCCCAATACAGGTGGTATGGGTGCAGTTAGTCCGGTACCCTTTGCCAACGAGGAATTTTTGCAAAAAATTGAAACACGAATTGTAATACCAACTATTAAAGGTTTGCAAAAAGAAAAGTTGGTTTATAAAGGAATTGTATTTATTGGCATAATAAAAGTGGGGGAAGAACCTTTTGTAATTGAATACAATTGCCGGTTTGGCGATCCTGAAACGGAAGTAGTGATACCCCGGATTGAAAATGACCTGGTGGAGATATTTAAGGCAACTACACAACAGCGGTTAAACGAAATAACTATTATAAAAAATCCGCAAACGGCTGTTACAGTGGTGGCTGTAAGCGGGGGATACCCCAATGAGTACACAAAAGGTAAGGTTATCGCAGGCTTAGATGATATTGAACTGCCTGGCACAATCGTTTTTCACTCCGGTACTAAACAGGAGGGGGAAACTATAGTAACCAATGGTGGAAGGGTATTGGCAGTTACATCTTTAGGCGACAATATTAAGGAAGCTTCTGAGCAATCGATTTATGTTTTGGAACATCTCTTTTTTGATGAAATTTATTACCGGGATGATATTGGCTTTGAGTTTATAGGGCAGCGGTAATAAGATATTAAGTCTCCTTATTTGCCTGCTAATTGCCAGAATTTACAGAACTGTATAAATAAAAACTAAGTTACTTAGCAGGATCCTTGATTGCAAAGGGTTTGATGGCGAACATTTTTACACATAGTTTAGGTAAAATGTTGAAAAATAAAGGGTTTCACGTTGTTAATTCAAATTATTTACGTCAACTTTGCCGCAATTAATTTCATCTAATTTTTCTCTATATACAATATGGGTCTATTTAATTTTTTCACCAAGGAAATAGCCATGGACTTGGGAACTGCCAATACCCTTATCATCTTTAACGATGAGGTGGTGGTAAACGAACCTTCAATAGTATCGCTCGACAGAAATAATCCTAAAAATATTTTGGCAGTGGGTAAAAAGGCATTGATGATGCATGAAAAAACCCACGAAAGTATCCGCACCGTCAGGCCGCTAAAGGATGGTGTAATTGCCGATTTTAATGCAGCTGAGTTAATGATACGGGAAATGATCAAAATGATCTATCCCAAAAAACCATTGTTTGCTCCTAGCTGGCGCATGATGATTTGTATACCGAGCAGTATTACAGAAGTGGAAAAACGTGCAGTTAGAGATAGCGCCGAGCAGGCAGGGGCCAAAGAAGTTTACCTGATACATGAACCAATGGCTGCGGCACTTGGTATAGGAATAGATGTAGAAGAACCGGTAGGTAATATGATTATCGACATTGGTGGTGGTACAACTGGTATTACTGTAATTGCTTTGGCAGGTATTGTATGTGATCAAAGTATTCGTATTGCGGGAGATGAATTTACCGCAGACATTATGGAGGCACTTCGCCGTTATCATAGTTTATTAATCGGCGAACGTACTGCGGAGCAAATTAAAATACAGGTTGGTGCAGCCACAAAAGATCTTGATAATCCGCCCGATGATATCCCTGTAAATGGCCGTGATTTGGTAACGGGTATTCCCAAGCAGGTATTTGTAAGTTACCAGGAAGTGGCCGAGGCAATTGATAAAAGTATTTTTAAAATAGAAGAAGCTATCTTAAAGGCATTAGAAACAACGCCGCCGGAATTAGCTGGTGATATTTACCGCAGAGGTTTGTACTTAACTGGTGGTGGTTCATTGCTACGTGGCCTGGATAAAAGAATTGCAGCTAAAATTAAGTTGCCTGTACATGTTGCTGATGACCCACTTAAAAGTGTGGTAAGAGGCACAGGTATTGCACTTAAAAACTACGATCGTTATCCTTTTGTAATGAGGTAACCACTGTTGATACTATTAAAACAACTGTTTTTTATTTTTAAAAGCACATAAACTTTATGGACCCGGCTGAAGTAATGCCATCAGGCTTCATTGGCGTAGCGGCCGATAGCTATCGGGCCTTGCACTGCACACCCGGTTTGTGCTTAAACCATGTTACGATTTCAGGATTTTTTTATTTTCAGGTAAACAGATTGCAAAGGCAAAAAAATTATAACATTTTGGCGGTTAGTATTTGTTCAATCGCTTTCATTTTATCCGCTTGCTTTTTTTTAATTCCAAAGATAAGATCATCAAAAAAATTATCCATAGGAGGTAAATCCCATGCGTAATATTTTTTTATTTATCCGCCGTTATTTTAATTTTCTTCTCTTTTTGTTGTTGCAGATTTATTGTATCTATTTAATCATTAATTATAATAAATATCACCAGGCGGTAGGGTCTGCATACATGAATGAAATTACCGGCAGGGTAAACAAGCAATACAATAAAGTAGATAATTTTCTTCAGCTTAATAAAAGCAATGAAGCCTTAAAGAAAGAAAATGAATGGCTGCGAAATCAATTAAAATCAAATTTCGAAAATCCGGATACAGCTAACCAGGTAATTACCGATTCTATCCCATTTGACACTTTGGGTAATAAGCGTAAATGGCTATACCAGGCAGCCAAAGTAGTATCCAACTCGGTTACTACACAAAACAATTTTATAGTCTTAAACCGGGGGGCAGGCCAGCAATTACGCAAAGACGAAGGTGTGATAGACCCCAACAACGGCGTGGTAGGTATTATAACAGAGGTAAGCGAAAATTTTGCAGTTGTAATGAGTTTATTGCACAAGGATAGCAGGATAAGTGGGATACTCAAGAATGACCCATTGGGCGGCGGTTCCATCATCTGGGATGGTAAAGAACCCAACTATCTGTCTTTTATAAATGTAAGAAAAAGTGCCAAGGCCAAAAGAGGGGATACTGTGCTCACCAGTGGCATTACACCAACTTTTCCGTATGGTAAATTGATTGGTGTAATAGACCAGATATATCCCGATAAAAGCACTAACAACTTTATCATCAAAATAAAATCGGCTGCTAATTTTTATAACCTGCAATATGTATATGCAATAGACAATGCACAGAAAGACGAAATAAACAGGTTACTGGAAAAAGCAAAAAGTAAAATCAACAATTAGCAATAAGCCTGCAGGAAAATATGAGTACACTGGTAAAAAATATAGTACGCTTTGCATTATTGATACTAATGCAATTCTTTGTATTGGATAAAATTCACCTGCACCAGATGGTTACGCCTTATATTTATTATCTTTTTATTTTGTGGATGCCATTTAAGTTTAACCGAACCCTGCAAATGATACTTGCTTTTGCATTGGGTTTTACATTGGATAGTTTCCGGCACAGCCCTGGCTTTCATGCAGCAGCCTGTGTGCTGATTGCCTACATACGGCCTTTTATTATTAATATATTAATACCCCAGGAAGGCGCAGATTCCAATTACGAGGAACCCAGTGCCCGCAGTATGGGTGGCATATTTCCTTATCTGGTATATGCAGGTTTACTAACACTCATTCATCATGGCTGGTTATTTTTTTTAGAAGCATTGGAATTTGGTAATGGCTGGTATTTTATTTTGAAAACATTACTTAGCACTATCATAAGCCTTGCATTAATTTTTATAACCGAGTTACTTTTTTCCCGCAAGCAAAAATTTAGAACAAACACCGTTTAATGAACCCATTTGCAAATGGGTACATGATACAATCACACAATTTTAAATGGTTTAAATTTCTGTTTGAATACCTTTGAAGTGGAAAGATTAAAACAAGCCAATTCCTGGTAAAATGGATTCTCTAACAATTATAACAAACTAAAACACCCTGCTTGCTGGCGGGGAAGGGCTCAAATGTCTGCATATAATCAAAACCGTAAAAACATAATAATGCTGGTATTTGCCGGCATGTTTTTCATCATTATTTTACAACTGATGAACCTGCAGCTTTTTAGCAGTAAGTATAAAATTATGGCAGATGATCAGGGTAAATTCCGCAAGGTAATTTATCCGGACAGAGGCATTGTGTATGACCGCAAAGGCAGACCCATCTTACAAAATACTACTATCTACGATTTGATGATTATTCCCAATAAGCTGAGGGGAGTAGATACTTTTTCACTATGCAAAATTTTAGAGATAGACACCGCCCAGTTTAATAAAAAAGTGGTAGAGGTAATTATTAAAAACGGCAGAAGCAGGTCATCTGTTTTTGATGGGCTGCTTAGTGACCAAAAGATGGCCATGCTCAATGAGGCCATGTACAAATTTGCTCCCGGCTTTTACCTGCAGGAGCGTCCGGTAAGAAGTTATCCTTATGATGCCGGAGGGAACATATTGGGATACCTATCTGAAGTGGATACCAACTTTTTAAAAAATCATAAAAGTGAAGGCTACCAAACAGGTGATTATGCAGGAAAAACCGGCATGGAACGTACCTACGAAAGAGTATTAATGGGCCAGCGTGGTATTGAATACTGGAAGAGAGATAATAAAAACCGGCTCACCGAAAAGTTGGAAAATGGCAAGTTTGATACGGCTGCAATTGCCGGGCAAAATATGCACACCTCCCTAGATATAGAATTACAGCAGCTAGGTGAAAAACTGATGGAGAATAAATTGGGATCAATAGTAGCAATTGACCCAAGAACAGGAGGCATAATATGTATGGTGAGCAGCCCTACATTTAAGCCCAAATTTTTAACTGGTGCTGATAGAAAAAAGCATATTCAGGAATTGCTACTCAACCCTGCATTACCATTGCTCAACAGGTCGGTTGGTGCCACTTATTCTCCCGGGTCAACCTTTAAAACACTGCAGGCCCTTATTGGGTTGCATGAAGAAGTAATTACAACCAATACACAGTATTCATGCAGTGGCGCATTTTATGGCTGTGGCGGTGCTCATCCAATGCGCTGTCTCGATTTTGGTACTTTTAATTTAAGGAGTGCCATACGGGTTTCTGATAATACCTATTTTGCCAACGTAATGCAAAGGGTAATTACCAATCCTAAATACCCCAACCAGGATAGCAGCCTGGCAGTATGGGCAAGGTATATGAACGCATTTGGCCTTGGTCATAAATTGGGGGTTGATGTGCCTTCTGAAAAAAGAGGACTTATACCAACGCCAGCATACTACGATAAAGTATATGGAAAGGGTAAGTGGAATTTCTGCAATTTCCGGTCTGTAAGTATTGGGCAAGGGGAGGTAGATGTAACTCCTATTCAGGTGGCAAATGAGATGGCATATATAGCCAATAGAGGACATTATATAACACCTCACCTTGTTGATTCAATTGAAGGAGGAGATAAATTTGACATACTAGCCCAATATCGTCAGCAACACAGCGCTATTGATATACCCGACAGTATTTTTGAAGCAGTGCATGATGGTATGCAGGCCGTTGTGGACGGAGGAACCGGTTTACCAGCAAAGGTACCCGGCATAAATATTTGCGGTAAAACCGGTACCGTTGAAAACTATTTCAGGGGAGTTAAACAACCTAACCATGCTTTCTTTTGCGGCTTTGCTCCCAGAGAAAATCCAAAAATAGCTATTATGTGTGTGGTAGAAAACAGTGGCCGTTTTGGTGGTACTTATGCAGCCCCGATTGTTGGGTTGATGATAGAAAAATACCTGAAGGACTCCATCACCGAAAAGCCACGGCTCGACAGGATTGAACAACTATCAAACCTTAACCTGATACCAGCCAGGATATATGCTGCCTTACGCACGCAGGATTCATTGCGCCATGCCAAAGATTCTGCCTACCTGGCTGCCAAAGGCTTTATTAAAACAATTAAAGATACCCTGGGGATGGATGAAGAGGATGAAAAAGATGCCCTTGAAAAAATGAAGGCCGACAAAGAAACCACCAAAAAAGAATTGCCTGTTAAAGATAGTAATTCAACAAAACCCAAAATAAGGATAGAAGGTATTTTGCCAGGCGATAAAAAGAAACCGGAGGTAAAAGACACGGTGAAATTATAATACTAATTTACAAATGAAACAGAAAAATCCGGAGATAGGCAAAGGCGTTGATTGGCTGCTGGTATGGCTGTATGCCTTACTGGTAATCATTGGTCTGGTTTGTATTTTTTCTGTGGAGTATAGAAGCGGGGATAATGTAATACAAAGTTTTCTGGGATATAAAAAGAATTACAGCAAGCAATTATTCTTTTTTATAGCCTGCATTGTGCTGGCTACATTTATTTTATTAACCGATAGTAAATTGTTTACTGCTACTGCTAATTTAAGTTATCTAATTGGCATACTGCTGATACTGGCAACCTTTGTAGTTGGTAAAGAGATTAAGGGCTCCAAAAGCTGGATACCATTAGGTTTTATGAATTTGCAACCTGTGGAGTTGTGTAAGATTTTTACAGCGCTTGTATTATCAAAATATTTGAGTATGCAGGAAACCGACTTCGAAAAACCCAGGGCCCAAATGATTGCTGCAGTATTGGCTTTTACACCTGCAGCATTGTCTATTTTACAGGGCGAAACCGGTCTTGCATTGGTATATTTTTCTTTTTTATTACCCATGTATCGGGAAGGATTGCCACCTGTATATTTAATTGCAGGTGTAGCGATGGCTGCATTACTGGTAATTTCTTTATTGTTTTCTACCAAAACTTTACTAATTGCTTTTGCAGTATTGGCAGTGCTGTTTATTTTTTTAAACCGAAGACAGGTTAGGCGAAACAACCAGGTACTTATTGTAACAATTGCCATCTGGGCTTTCTGTTCGTTGTTTGTAGGTGTTGGTATTCCATTTACTTTTAAGCATGTTTTTAAACCCTACCAGGCCAACCGGATATTCAGCATGGTGGGTGTTGATAATCCATTTGCAGATAAAAATGCGGTAGACACAATGAGCCCGGAAGAGGCAAAGGCTAAACAGAAAAAAAACGACCAGCAGAATTATAACGTAAAGCAGTCTAAAATTGCGATTGGGTCCGGTGGTTTTTTTGGTAAGGGTTTTTTAAAAGGCACCCAAACGCAGGGCGACTTTGTTCCGGAACAACATACCGATTTCATTTTTACTTCTGTGGGAGAAAATTTTGGTTTTATCGGTACCACCTTGTTAATACTGATTTACCTGGCACTTATTTTAAGAATAGTAGTAATTGCAGAGCGACAGCGAAGTACATTCAGCAGAGTATATGCTTATTGTGTTGCCAGTATTTTTTTCTTTCATGTTACCGTAAACGTATGTGTTACGGTGGGGCTTGCTCCGGTTATTGGTATCACGTTGCCCTTGTTGAGTTATGGGGGATCTTCGTTACTCACCTTCACCATATTGCTTTTCATTTTGGTAAAATTGGATGCAGACAGGCAGATGGTATTAAGATAATGCCCATCTTGTAGCTAAACCACCAAAGGAACTTTTTACCTTTTCACTTTATAGCGCCATTTCATTTAGCTTTGCTTTCAACCCTTTTTTTAATAATACTCTTTTAATAATCAGAGTCAAAATTCCTCAGTTGGGGAAAGGCGAATATGCAAATAATTCCATTAAGCGAAGGCGCTTTTACCATCGACAAAACCAAGCAATTTATTCCTTTTGATAAATCAACAGATGATTTGCAGCAGCGCAGCATCGGCAGTTTGCTGGTAGAGGTACAACCCTTTTGTATAATTACTAAAAACGATATTTTAGTAATTGATACCGGTCTTGGTTTTAGTAATCCGGACGGTACTTTACAGATACATCAAAACCTGTTGGATAAGGGCATTAATCCTATGGACGTAACCAAGGTATTGATGAGCCATTTACACAAAGATCATTCGGGTGGCATTGGTAAAGAAGATAAGGTACTTCGGCAAAAATTTTTCAGTTTTCCTGCAGCAACCTACTATGTAAATAAAGATGAGTTTGAATTTGCAATGGAAAAAGGTAAGCCTTCCTATACTCCCGACGAGTTTAGTATTTTAGGTGATGCAGATAAAGTAGTTTTTACAAAAGGGAATGGCATTATTGATGACTATATTAAGTATGAAGTTACCGGTGGCCACTGCCCGTTTCACCAGGTATTTACCATAGAAGAAGCGGGTGAAAAATTATTTTTTGGTGCCGATGTAGCACCACAACTAAGCCAGATGAAAAGCCGCTTTGTAGCGAAGTATGATTTTGATGGAAAATTGTGTATGGAGCTTAGACAGCAATGGTGGCAACAGGCGCAGGAAGAGCACTGGACTTTTTTATTTTATCATGATATTACCACACCCGTTTTTGTAGCCTGATAAGGCATAAAAAAAGCCCATCATAACGACGGGCTGTATTTTTTTAAGTTATTATTCGTTTGTTAACCACTTGCTCCTCTCAACTTCTAAACCCTTTAAACTTTCTAAACCAATGTGAGATGATAAGTTTAAAACGACTTATCCATTAAACCGTAATTAATTCTGTTTGCCTCTTCTTAATAAAGGCCTTTCCATCTGCCTGGGTTTTTGTTGGTTTCGCATTGCTTTTATCAACAGTTGCCTGAATTTAGTTTCAGCTCCAAACATTCGGTTCACCCGCTGATCTCCCAATACTTTTGAAAACTGATCTTTATAATGCTTGCGCAGATTCAACACTTTTTCATCTCTGTCCAATACATTGTCGTTACCTTTTTCAAAAGTTGCATTCAGTTCTTTGGAATACTGGTTGTACACCGGCCAAAATTTTTGTGCTTCGTCAGGGGTAAGCTCCAGTTCTTTGCTGATAAATGCAACTTTTAATGCTTCAATATTTTGTTGCTTTTTTTCTGGCAACTGGTTTGCATCTTCCTGCGCTATTGCAGTTTGTAAGCAAAAGAAAACAGAAAATATGAGTAGTAATTTTTTCATGGTTGTACTTTTAAATTAATTATTAAATTGTCCGGCCTCTACATCAGTAATAAAATTATCCAGCGTTTTATCATCTAAAAAATATTCTTCCTGAGAAGGCACTATGTTTTCATTTATCGAAGAGCTAAGTAAATTTAAATCTGCCTCCGTACCTGTTTTTTGCAGATATTTTATAATATCATCTTGCGATAAACTATTTAATGTTTCATTAAATTTAGTTTCGTTCATTGCTTTCCCTTTTTCAATACTACTATCAAGGGCTGCAAATTTATTTGTGATAATGTTTGCCGGTTTATTATAAAAGTTAAATGCTATCGTGCTGATGATGCCAATAAATATTGCTGCAACCGCATACTTAATGAATGATAAACGCCCCTCCATCGTAACAACTTTAGCGGGAGTTTTACCGGCTATCTTTTTAAGAATAGTTGCTGATAATTTATCAAAATAACCTGTTGGGATTTCTCCTAAATTTTCTTTACTTAACGAGTACAGTAAAGGAGCAATATGCTGCAGATCATCTGTATTATTTTCTAAAGCATTTATTTTTGACAGCACATCGGCACCCAATGAATCAAAATAATTAGCTGGTATTTTAAATATATTTTCCCTGGATATATTATTCAGCAATACGGAAAATCCATCACCTGTTTCATTAGTTGCAGCCGGCTGTTGCGTTTTTATTTTTTGAATAATATTGTTTGCCAAATCATCAAAATAGCCATTGGGAACTGTTAAGGAAGAATTACCTGTTGTGGTATCAGTAATGTTGCCAGTACTGTTGATTGCATCGAACACTGCATCTGAAAACTGATTAAAATAACCAGCGGGTGTTGTAAATACATTGATGTCCTTTATACCTGCAAGTAGCGGGCTTAGGGTTTGTAATTCATCTTGTATGTTATCATTCATTTCCATTACACTTATTCAGACGCTGTTTAGGGCCGCTGGTTTAATTATTCAATATATAATTTTCAATTTTTTTTACTGCGTGATGGTAGCTTGCCTTTAATGCGCCTTCGCTGGTTTCCAGCACAATGCTCATTTCCTGATAAGGCATTTCATCGTAATAGCGCAGGTTAAATACCACCCGTTGCTTTTCCGGCAATTCCTGCATGGCCAATTGTAATTTCCATTCTGCCTTTTGGCCATCAAAATTTTTATCTGCTTTTAGTTTGTTACTCAACCCGTTTTCTACATCGCTCAAAGAAACAGTAGTTCTTCTTTTTTGCTGCTCTAAAAAAGTGAGACTTTCGTTGGTGGCAATCCGGTACATCCAGGTATATAGCTGACTATCTTCCCGAAAATTGTCCAATGCATTCCAAACCTTTATAAACATGTTCTGCAATACATCATCTGCATCTTCATGC
Source organism: Chitinophagales bacterium (assembly GCA_038320245.1). Taxonomy (GTDB): domain Bacteria; phylum Bacteroidota; class Bacteroidia; order Chitinophagales; family Chitinophagaceae; genus Ferruginibacter. Next base: position 16,116 of record JBBQEA010000037.1, read on the forward strand.
ACAACAACCATCCTGCGAATATGCCAATAGAGCTTTTCCTGGTATTTTTTGATGATACCGGTAAAGCCCTTTTCTTTTGTTGCTGGCTCTTTAAATTGTTGCAACAATTCCTTGTCGTCTAAATGTTGTATTGACATAACGTATTGGATGAGGTAGGGTAAAATTTAAAAAACCAATACTAAGATTGGTTTTTTTTCAAAAAGTTTAATCAGCCTTTATTTTTCTGTACCGTTCTAAAAGGTTAACCGTTTTTTCTTGCCATTACTTTCTCCGCAGCAATCACAATATTGGGCGTATCTAAACCATATTTTGTAAGCAATTCTGTAGGTTTACCACTTTCACCAAAAGTATCATTGGTGCCAACATATTCAATTGGTATGGGAAGATTTTTTGCTGCCACCTGCGCAATGCTATCACCTAATCCTCCAATAATATTGTGCTCTTCGCAGGTAACAGCACATTTTGTTTTTGCAATAGAGGCCAATATTGCCTCTGTATCCAATGGCTTAATGGTATGGATATTTATTACTTCAACGCTAAATCCTTTTTCTTCCAAAATTCTGCCAGCTTCTATGGCCTTCCATACCAAATGTCCACAGGCAAAAATACTTACATCTTTACCATCAGAAAGTTTTTGAGCTTTACCAATTACAAAGTCGGCTTCGTTAGTAAAAATGGGCCATACCGGGCGACCAAAGCGCAGGTACACCGGTCCTTCGTATGCTGCTATGGCAATAGTGGCTGCTTTTGTTTGATTGTAATCACAGGGCACAATTACCGTCATGCCTGGTAGCATTTTCATCAGCCCGATATCTTCTAATATCTGATGGGTAGCACCATCTTCGCCAAGGGTAAGTCCGGCATGACTGGCACATATTTTTACATTCTTATTGCTATAAGCAACCGACTGGCGAATTTGATCATACACACGACCGGTAGAAAAATTAGCAAATGTGGTAGTATAAGGAATTTTTCCACCAATGGTTAGGCCTGCAGCAATACCAATCATGTTGGCTTCTGCAATACCACATTGTATAAATCGCTCTGGAAATTCTTTTACAAAACCATTTAATTTTAAGGAACCCAATAAATCGGCAGTAAGTGCTACTATATTTTCGTTGGTTCTTGCTGCTTCTAAAATACCATCTCCAAAGCCGCTACGGGTATCTTTATTACCAGTTACTTGAATTGCTTTTAACATGTAAGTTTATTTCTTTTAATCTTTAATAAATATTGCCACAAGATAAGGGATGCAGTAAAAAAAACAGTTACTTTTTTACCCTTTAGCCAAATGTTCATTTTTAAGTTTTAGTTCCCACTGCCAGGCAGTGGCCATCATATCATCGAGGTTATATTTTGGCAGCCAACCCAGTTCGGTAGTAGCCTTGTTGTTGTTGGCATATATCGCCACTACATCGCCTGCCCGCCTTGGCCCAAGTGAATAATTTAATTTTACGCCACTTACTTTTTCAAAAGCAGCAATTACTTCCAGTACCGTGTATCCATCGCCGGTACCGAGGTTAAATATTTCTGTTTGGGTCTTGTTCTTTTTAGCTATTAAATAATTTAAAGCCAACGTATGTGCATGGGCAATATCGCTTACATGGATATAATCACGAACACAACTTCCATCTTTGGTATTGTAATCATGGCCATGCACCATCATAGCAGGCAATTTACCAATGGCGGTTTGCGTAATAGCGGGCACTAAATTGGCAGGCCTTCCCAAAGGAATTTCGCCCAGCAATATGGAGGGATGAGCCCCAACCGGGTTAAAATATCGTAACAAAATAGCCTGTATATTATTGCTTTTTACAGTGTCGTTTACAATTACTTCGCCCATTTGTTTGGTAGCGCCATAAGGGGACTCAGCTGGCTTTTGGGGAGTTTCTTCTGTTACCGGTATGCTATCAGGATTACCATATACAGTGCAGGAAGACGAGAATACAAAATGTGGTACATTAAACTCTTCGGCACATTTTAAAATATTAACCAGAGAAGTAAGATTATTTGCAAAATACAACAATGGCTTTTCCACTGATTCCCCTACTGCTTTATAAGCCGCAAAATGAATGATACCAGCTATGCCTTCATTTTCAATAAATACTTTTCGGGTACTTTCCAAATTGCATAGGTCAACCACATAATTATGTATTTTTTTACCGGTTATTTTTTCAGCATTTATAAGAATATCGCTGTTACTTCTGGAATTATCATCAACAGATATAACCTCAAAGCCATTTTCCAATAAATCAACAATTGTATGAACGCCTATATAGCCACATCCGCCGGTAACGAGTATTTTTTTCATGCTTTTATTACTTGATTTGAGTAAAGATAAAATCTTGATGAGTATGATTACTCAATATTAGAAAAAAGATTCTTTGTTATGAAAATATGCTGAAAATTGCAGCATGTATTTTACAACGATTTTGCAAATTTAAAATAAGTTTTCTGCTAAAATAAAAAATCACCCGTTGGAGGGTGATTCAGAAACGTAATTGGTATTTATTTATTTTATAAAGAAAGAAGTAATGTAGTAAACAATTCCAGCCAATAGCGCACTTACCGGTATAGTTAAAATCCATGCCCACAAAAGACTTACCGTAACACCCCAACGAACAGCACTCAATCTTTTAGTAGCGCCAACGCCTATTATAGAACCAGTAATGGTATGAGTTGTACTAACAGGTATCCCCATTTGTTCAGTCATAAAAAGGGTAAGGGCGCCGGATGTTTCTGCAGCTACACCTTCCAGTGGAGTAACCTTTGTTATTTTGGTACCCATTGTTTTTACAATTTTCCAGCCACCACTCATGGTACCAAGGCCAATAGCGGTATAACAAGCCAGCGGTACCCAGTTGAGGTCTTTTAATGCAGCACTTACATCAGGGTATTTGGTAGAATTATACGCAACAAAAGCAGCACCAATAATCCCCATAACTTTTTGTGCATCGTTGCCACCATGGCCAATACTAAAAGCCCCGGAAGAAAGCAACTGAAGCTTCTTAAACAATTTTGCAGTTCGGAAGGCATTGGGTGATTTTACCTTCTCAGAATAAATGTAAGCAATAATAAAGATCAACATCATAGAAAGAATACCATAAATAATTATACTATTATCGGCTTTTGCCAGGGCTTTGGATAAAGTCGGCACATCTACAGAAGCGTCCTTCTCTGTTTTTATTTGCTCTGCCAATTGGGTAGCACCTAATTTTTTATAATTGGAAAGCAATGGAGCGGCTGCTGTTACTTTTGCAATAGCATTTTTATAAGCAAGCTGCTTGTTAGCATCTTTTTCCGCTTCTTTTTTCAGGTTGTCAATTTTATAATACTTGCTAAGATTGTCACCCAATTTATTTTGTTCAAAATGGGCAAATAAAAACCAGGTGAAAATACCTGCTAAAATTATTATACCAATTTTAATCCATGTATTCCGCATAATAGTAACCAGCGTTATAAAAATGGATATAAACATACCAATGAGTGGTGCAAGAAAAATGAATAAAACAATCTCAGTAATTTTTTTAACCTCTACAATACTGCTGATGGCGGTAGCCCCCCTTGTTAAAAAAGCATGCGAAATAGCAGCACCTGCAAAGCCACCTATTAAAGTGTGGGAAGAGGAAGAAGGGATGCCATACCACCAGGTAAGCAGGTTCCAGAAAATGGCAGCAATTAAGCCGGCTAATATTACCGGTAATGTAATGTACTCGCTGTGTACGGTTTTGCCAATGGTATTAGCCACAGCATGATCTTTAAAAATAAAGTAAGCAACAAAGTTGAAAAATGCAGCCCATATTACTGCCTGAAAAGGGGTTAATACTTTTGTAGAAACAATGGTAGCTATTGAATTTGCAGCATCATGAAAGCCATTGATATAGTCGAAGATGAGGGCTAAAACAATGATAACGATAAGCAATGTCATAAAAAGAATTTACCCTTATCCCCAAAGGGGAATAAGTATTTTTTTAAATATTGTAGATACTTCCCTTTATAGGATGGGGGTTAAGCGTATTTTACTATTATACTCTCAATAACATTAGCAGCGTCTTCGCATTTATCCGTCACAATTTCCATTACCTGGTATATCTCCCTTTTCTTAATTACTTCTTTGGCATCAGGCTCTGTAGCAAACAGGCGCTCAATACTCATATCAAATACGTCGTCTGCCTGGTTTTCTATACTGTTAATGGCAACCAGGGCATCTGTTATTTTGCGCATATCTTTCATATTGCGTAATTCTGTAACAGCTTTATGTACCTGGTGGCATCCATTTTCTATTAAATCAGCCATCTTTTTTATGCCAATATCATTGGGGTTTACCCTGTAAAAATTTATTTTTTTTGCAGAGCCATAAATATAATCGGCAATATCATCCAATGCCGATGCCAGGTAGTGGATGTCTTCTCTGTCGAAAGGGGTGATAAAGTTTTTCCCTAATTCTGTGAAAATATTATGGGTATAATCATCATTCACATGCTCCATATCCTCAATTTCCTGAATTAACTGTGCTCTTTTGTCAAAATCAGGTTCGTTTACAACTTCCTTTAATTTTTCTCCCATTTTAACCAATTCTTCTGCTACACTTTCAAATAGCTGAAAGAAGACCCTGTCTTTAGGTAAAAATATTTTTAAGATTGAATTGAAGCCCATTGTTTTAAATTTTGGCAAAACTAGTTTTATTGCTTTGATTAAGACTGCATTTTCATTTGTTAATCTTAACTTAACATTGAGGTAATGTAAATTTCATATAGTCTTGCAAATAAATTTAAAAAAAGTGATTAAAAAAGGAATACTAACACTACTGCTTATTGCAGTTTTCCAAACGGGTCATTCGCAGTTTTTAATGGATATGGTAGATACTACCAAAGATATGGGCAAAAGTATGCTGTCGATGTACAACAACTTAAATCATATCCGCATTGGAGGGTATTTACAACCGCAGTTTCAGGCAGCAAGTTCTAAGGGTGCCAAAAGCTATGAAGGTGGAGATTTTCCTGCAAATGTGAATAACCGATTTATGCTTAGGCGGGGACGGATCCGCTTTGATTATTTACATTTTGCAGAACACAAAGGGCCTTCTATACAAGTAGTCTTGCAATTTGATGGTACAGAAAGAGGTGTTTTTATCCGGGACTTTTGGGGTAGAATTTTTGAAAATAAGTATAAATATTTTGGATTTACTGCTGGTATGTTTGCCCGTCCATTTGGCTATGAAACCAATTTGTCATCAAGTGACAGAGAAAGCCCGGAACGGGGCAGGATGAACCAGATTTTAATGAAAACAGAAAGGGATATGGGAGCAATGCTTTCGTTTGATTCCAGAGTTAAAACGAATAAATTTAAATATTTGAAAGTTGACGTTGGTGTTTTTAATGGACAAGGTCTTTCAGGCCCGGGAGAATATGATAGTCATAAAGATTTTATAGCACGGGTTGCGCTAAAGCCCTATCCTGTTAATAAAACGATCACAGTAAGTGCCGCTGCTTCCTGGTTAAATGGCGGACTATTGCAAAACAACAAATACCGATACATGACTGAAACTACGAGCTTTGGAAAATCCTTTGTGGTAGATTCTTCCTCCAATAATATTGGTACAAATTTACCCCGAAAATATTATGGAGCTGATGTACAGGTAAAAATTAAAACCGCAGCAGGCTTTACCGAACTAAGGGCTGAATATATTTTTGGGACGCAAACTGCTTCATTGGCTACTTCGGAAACTCCTCCATTGTTATTGGTTGGCAGAGATGGGTTTTATATCAGGGAATTTAAGGGTGCCTACTTTTACGTATTGCACAATATTTTCAATGTTCACCACCAGGTGGGTGTAAAACTTGATTTCTACGACCCCAATACTAAAGTTGACGGACAAGACATCGGCAAATCCAACAATGGGTTAAGCCCAACCGATATAAAATATACTACACTTGGCTTTGGTTATATAAATTATGTAAATGAAAACCTCAAATTAGTTTTCTGGTATGCCAGGGTAATTAATGAAAAAGCAAACCTTGCTGGTTATACTTCGGATATCGCAGATGATGTTTTTACCTGTAGAATGCAATTCAGGTTTTAACGATTTTTATATTATTCGTATTTAATTTTGACCATTTTTATACAAGCGGCAACAAATTATCCATAATTAAGCAGCATATATTAATATTTTCTTGCCTTTTTTTTGTGAATGGTATGTTAATTTCATACTTTGGGTTTTATTATTGATAACCAAACAACATTTATGAGAAAAATTGCAGTAATTCTTTCTGTGCTCTTATGCAGCACAGCAGCCGTTTTTGCCCAGGTAACCATTAAGGGTAAAGTGATGGATTCAAAAGATGGCTCTCCTCTTTCCGGAGCTACAATAAAATTAAAAGGATCAACACAAGGAACCAGTTCAGGTGCCGATGGATCTTTTTTTCTTGATTTACCCAAAAAAGAAGGTGTGCTGGAAATTAGCCTTGTTGGTTTTTCCTCGCAGGATATAAAAGTTTCAAATGCAGGTGCATTGGCTAACATTAACCTTAACCAGGATTTGAAGGCACTTAATGAAGTTGTTGTAACAGCTTTTGGCGTTAAGAGAGAGAAAAAAGCGTTGGGATATTCTGTTTCTGTTGTACAGAAAAAAGATTTAGAGTTGAGGCCCGAAGGTGACATCGCAAGGGTTTTACAAGGAAAAGCTGCGGGTGTTAATATATTAAACTCCAGTGGTATATCAGGTAGCGGTACCAATATTACCGTAAGGGCTGTTAATACTATTACAGGAAGCTCTACTCCATTGTTTATTGTGGATGGTGTTCCTTTCGATGGTGGCACCAATGCCAATACAGGCTTTACTTACGGAAACCAAACTTCTAGCCGATTTTTAGATTTGGATCCAAATAATATTGAAAATGTCAGCGTTTTAAAAGGTCTTAGCGCAACTACAATTTATGGCGAGTTAGGAAGAAATGGTGTAATATTAATTACCACTAAAAATGGTGGTGGTGCAAAAGCTAATAAAAAGTCTGAAATAACTGTATCTCAGTCTTACTTCTCAAATACTGTTGCAAATTTACCTGAATACAACACTAAGTATGGTGGTGGATTCGATTTGAGTAACGGCGTAACATTTTTTAGTAACTGGGGTGGGGCTTTCACAGATCCGCCTGTATTGGTAAATCACCCATATGGCAGGGCTTCCCTTAATGCAGCTTTCCCTGAATACATTGGTGCTAAATATGAGTACAAGCAATATAAAAATAGTGTAAAGAACTTTTTTAGGAATGGCACAGTAAATAATACCTCTGTTAACATCAGTGGATCTGGTGCTAACAGTAGTTTTAGCGGTAACTTTAGTTACCTGGATGATATTGGTTTTTTAATTGGTAATGAACTTAAAAAATTGTCCTTCGGTGTAGGTGGAAGTGCAAAACTTGCAAATAACTTCACTTTAACCGGAACAGCTAACTATGTATCTACACAAGTAAAATCTCCTCCTACCAGTACTAGTTTTGGTAGCTCTGCTAGCAATGCTTCTGCATTTGGAGATGTTTTATATACCCCTACTTCTGTAGATTTGATGGGCTTGCCTTATAAAAACCCATTAGATCAATCGCATGTTTATTATCGTGGAAACAATGGAATACAAAATCCTCGCTGGACAGTTGAAAACTCCTTTACAGGAGACGATGTAAGCAGGGTGTTTGGAAACCTGCAACTAAAGTATGATTTTACAAAAAAGCTAAACCTTCTTTATAGGGTTGGTTTCGATAATTATACAGAAAAACAGTTGTATGCTCAAAATAAAGGCGGTGCGTACACACCTGATGGTATTTACCGAACATCATCTTTAAGCAATACTATTTATGATCAGACACTTGCCACTAATTACCAAACAGATTTAAATCCTGATCTTAAATTAACTGTTGAAGCTGGGGTGAATGTTAGAAATGATAAATTTGAACAAACAGGTATTACCAGTTCAAAACAACTGGTATTTGGTCTGCTTACACATGGTAATTTTATCGATCACCAATCAAGGGGTGAAGATGGGGGCGAATTAGAATATAAATCAGAAAGACAATCTGTTGGTGCGTTTGCATTTACCAGTTTTGGATATAAAGAAGCTTTATTTTTAAATGTGGGTGGAAGGCAAAGCTGGACTTCTGTATTGGAAAGTGATAATAATCATATCTTTTACCCAAGTGTAAATTTGGCTTATATTCCTACTTCATCGATTGCTTCATTAAGAGAAAGTAAAGCTATAAACTACCTTAAATTTAGGGTAGCATATGGTACCAGCGCAGAATTTCCTGGCGTTTACAGTACAAGACCAACATTAGGTATTTCAACCAAAGTTTTTGTTGATGGTGGTGGTACTTCAATTAACACAAATTTTGTTCCAAGCAGGTTACCAAATAAAGATTTAAAGCCAGCTTTACTTAAAGAATATGAATTTGGTACCGAAGCTAAATTTTTTGATAACAGGGTATCATTGGATTTAAGTCTCTACATGAGAAATACTAAAAATCAAATACTGCAAAGAGATCTTGATCCATCTACTGGTTATAATGTACAAACAATCAATGCCGGTAATGTGGAGAACAAGGGAATTGAGTTAACCTTAGGATATGCCATTATACGAAATAGTAAGTGGCAATGGAAACTGGATGGTTTATTTACAAAAAATACCAGCCTGGTGTCTGCAATTCCTGATGATTTAAAACAGGTAAGAACAGCTGGATTTACCAATTTGGGCACATTTGCAATTAACGGCCATCCTTTGGGGGTTATTCAGGGTAAAGCATTTCAAAGAGATGCAGCTGGCAAAAGGATTGTTAGCGCAACTGGCGATTACTTACCGGCAAATGCAATTAGCATTTTAGGAGATCCTACTCCTGACTATAAGTTAACAGGTATCTCAAATTTAAGTTACAAATCATTTAGTTTCAGGGTACAAATGGATTATACCAAGGGAGGGGATTTTTATTCAGCTACTTCCAGTGTTTTGTTAGGTCGGGGCGTAACGAGAGATACAGAATTTGACAGGGCTTTACCCTATATTTTACCAGGAGTAAATGTAGATGCTACTGGTAAATCTATACCTAATAATATCCAAATTAGTGCTACACAGGCCTATTTTAATAATACCGTAGCAGGTGGTGCTGCAGATGAGGCTGGTATTTTTGATGGTACCAACATCCGTATAAGGGAGGCATCATTATCGTATAGTTTGCCAAGAAGTCTTTTGCAACATTCACCGTTTGGTGCTGTATCATTTACGGTTTCTGGTACCAACCTATGGTATTATGCTCCCAATTTCCCCAAGTATGTACATTTTGATCCTGAGACTTCCGGTTTAGGGGTTAGTAATGGTAGAGGGTTAGAATTTTTTACCGGACCGTCGTCCCGTCGTATAGGAGCTAGCTTAAGAATAACTTTTTAATATAATTTTTAAATTTTTTAAGTATGAAATATAATAAACTAATTATCCTGTTTTTTTTACTAAGTAGCCTGGCTGCTTGTAAAAAACTTGATTCGGGATTGATAAATCCAAATTCTGTAGACCCATCTCAGGCGAACGTTGATTTGCTTTTGAACACTGCACAATTATCTTTTACTGGTGTTTACACTACTGCATCTGATATTGGCGGACAATTAACCCGGCAACAGATTATGTATGGTCCCATCTACAATAATGTGTATTCTCCGGAAACATTTGATGGTATCTGGGGAACTGCCTATAATGGTGCTATTGTAAATATCAATACGTTACTTCCACTGGCTTTGCAACAAAAAAAGTTCATTCAGGCAGGTATGGCTCAAGTGCTAAAAGCATACATATTGGGTACCTTGGTTGATTATTTTGGGGATATTCCAAATGCAGAAGCAGGTTTAGGTGGATCGGAAAACCTTAATCCAAAAGCAGATGCAGGGGCAGCAGTCTACAAGAATGTAATTGAATTACTGGATAGTGCCATCTCTAATTTTGGCAAATCTGGCGCAGCACCCGGGCCACCTAATGATCTGTTTTATGGGGGAGGCAAAGCAAAATGGGCTACCGCTGCAAAAACTTTACAGTTGAAATTTTTAATGCAAACACGTTTAGTAGATGCTGCAAATGTAACAGCAAAGGCAACTGCTTTAATTACAGCCAATGATTTAATCAATGCAAGTTCAGGGAACTTTGTTTTTAAGTATTCCACTGTTAATAATGCTCCAGATAGCAGGCATCCTCATTATGCAGCCAATTATAATAATGCCAGCGCTGGTAGTAACAGTGCCAATGATTTTATTGGAAATTATTTCATGTGGGCTATTGGTGTTGAAAAATCAGGCTCTGGCTCCGTAACAAGCTTAGACCCAAGAAGAAGGTTCTATTTCTATCGTCAAAGAACAAACTTTGCAGATGTTAATTCTGAGACTTGTACCTGTTCAATAGAGCCACGGCCAGCTCATTATCCTGCTGATATTCCATTTTGTTTAGTGGGTGCAGGTTATTGGGGAAGAGACCATGGAGATAATTCAGGTATTCCACCGGATGGTAATTTAAGAACTACCTGGGGTGTTTATCCAGCTGCAGGAGAATTTGATGCCAGCCAGGGAACTTCAGTAAATAATACCCGTGGTGGAAAAGGTGCAGGTATTGACCCAATTTGGATGTCTTTTTACACATCTTTTTTAGAGGCGGAAGCTGCTTTAAAGTTAAATATTACAGTTGCGGGTACACCAAGGGCTTTGTTAGAAAAAGGAATGAGGGGTTCAATTTCAACAGTATTAGCCTTTCCATCAACAGTTAATGTAATTGTACCTGCTGCAAATATTCCTTCGCCTGCAGCAATAGAAGCTTATGTTGCTAAGGTGCTGTCAAATTATGATGCTGCTGTTTCTGATGCTGAGCGTTTAGATATTATTATGAAAGAATATTATTTAGCCGCATGGGGTAATGGTATTGAAGCATATAATAATTACAGAAGAACAGGTAGTCCTAATAATATGCAACCTGTAAAATCAACACCTAATCCCGGATTTTTTCTGCGGTCAGTATTTTATCCTTCTGTTTATGTAAATAGAAATATAAATGCGCCAGCTCAAAAAGATCCAGGTAATGTTGCCAACAAAGTATTCTGGGATAATAATCCTGATAATTTTATTAAATAAAATACTAACTATTTATGAAAAAAGTAATTAAATATTGTTGCATATACTCCATAATCATTCTTGCTTCCTGTAAAAAAGCAGAGAACGTGAATCCATTAGCAGATGTTGCAAATTTGGGGGTAGGGTCTTACATTACCCTTGCCTCTACCGAAAATGTGAATCTTAGTTACAATACCCCAACTTCGATGGTTAGTATCAAGGTTGACCAATACAAAGGCGGTGGTGGCGCAATTGATCAGATTGTATTGTATGTAGTAGAAGGGTCTAACGGTAATCCTACTGCATGGAAGAAGATAAAATCAGTTCCATATACAGGCCCTGGTACTGTATTATCTGCAACAAGCCAGGATGTGGCAACTGCTCTTGGTGTTTCAGTAGCATCACTAACTCCGGGTAATTTTTACACATTCTACAACCAGGTGGTAACAAAGGATGGCAAAACTTATGATCTTTCAAACACATTAGGTGCTTTGGAGAGTAATTCAAACTATAATGCTGTTTTTAGATGGCAGGCTTTTGTTACCTGCCCTTTTGCTGGTCCGGTTGGTGGCGCATACAAAGTTGTTCAGGATGATTGGGCAGATTGGAGCCCTGGTGATGTGGTAACTGTGCTTGATGGAGCTGCTAACCAGATAAATTTAAGTAAAATTTGGCCTAACCCGGCTTATGGTGATGTTTCAAGTCCGCTAATTGTAAATATTGATCCTGCTACTGGTACTGCGAAAGTACCAAAAGTTACTTTTGGTATCAATTATCCCGGAACAGCCACTGCGCAGGGCGCAGGTGCTGGAGATGTTGCAGGTTATGTATTCTCGTGTACGGGGTATATTACTTTAAATATGCTGGTTACATACAATGGCTCTAGTCAGGGTAATTTAAAGTTGGTTCTTCAGAAATTGTAAACCAAACTCTTTAGATTTATTAAGGCCTGCTAAAATGCGGGCCTTTTTTTTACTAAGTAACTAATCGCCACAGTAGCGGCATAAGTTGTTCTTAATTTCGATGCTGTTAAAGCTGCATAACTCTAAAATAGCTTTTACAGTCTACTCCCAACCCCAACGCTGGCCTTCTAATACCGATTATAAGCTATTATTAGTACAATGCCGAAATCGATCGGCACCAATCGGTATTTACCAAATCCCTTCACACTGGAAAATCGCACATAATTTCAGCCAGTACAAATTGGCATGTAATGAAATTATATCTGGTATAATTTGTAGATCACTCATCCTATTCTTTCTGTTGTGCATCAAATCCAGTATTTAAAAAGCTGTTTGATTTTTTTTCAGCTAACAATTTAATATTTAGTCACATGGATTTAATAGTTCAAATATTGCCAAAATCCTTTGCATTTTTTTATAATAAATCGTCTTTAATAATATCCCTAAATCCTTAATAAAAAGCGGGTAATTCATCCAATTATTTAGAAATTATCAAAAAGTTAACTTTTTATTCTGAAAAAGCAGCAAATCTATTCAAATAAAGGTCTTTTTATTAAATCATTGTTAAATTCGCATTCTTTATTATTCACTTTGAAAAATCAAAATTTAATTACACATGAGAAAAATTATGACTATAATGATAGTAGCCTTACTATCAATTGGAGTCGCTTCAGCTCAAACTCGCCTGATATCGGGTAAAGTAACTGATTCCAAAGGTAATCCAGTTCCGGGAGCAACTGTTAAAGCCAAAAGTGGCGCTGCAGTAGCTGCAGATGAAAAGGGAAATTTTCAGATTAACGCACAAACGGGCGATGTATTAACCGTAACGTCAATTGATTTTGGATTAACCACTGCTAAAGTAGGTGCCGGATCGTCTATCAGTATTGCGCTTTTTTCAAAAGAAAATAAATTGGAAGAGGTAGTAGTAACTGCACAGGGTATCCGTAAAAAATCAAGGGATATCGGATATTCTTATGCTAAAATTACCAACGAGGATGTAAACGTTGGACGTTCTCCGCAATTGGCACAGGCGTTATCTGGTAAAGTATCTGGTTTAGCAGTGTACAACGTTGATAACAGCGTTGACCCACAGGTTAAGGTTGTACTACGTGGTTACCGTTCTTTAACCGGTAACAACGAGGCATTGGTTGTATTGGATGGTATGCAAACCACACAAACCGTGTTATCTGTTATCAACCCAAATGATATTGAAAATGTTACCATTTTAAAAGGTGGACAGGCTGCAACATTGTATGGCTCTGCCGGTATTAATGGTGCCATTGTAATTACTACCAAAAAAGGTGCAAAAGGTAAATTAAAAGTATCTTATGCATTATCATCTAACTTCGATCAAGTTAGTTTCCTTCCTCAGTTTCAGGATAAATATGGTAATGGTTCACACTATGCAACTTCTTTTGGTCAGGCTGACTACAAGACAGATTATTTAGAAAGAATGAAGGATAACTGGCGTCCATTTGAGAACCAGCAATACGGTGATGCCTTTAATGGCGAGGACAGAATTATTGGCCGTGTGTTGGAAGATGGCAGCAAAAATATTGTGCCGTATGCTGCAATAAAAGATACAAGACGCAAAGCTTTTGATATAGG
>JBBQEA010000038.1:0-29693 GCA_038320245.1 Chitinophagales bacterium
TTTGCAGATACAGCCACATTGGAAAGCCTGGAGATGCACCGCCAGATTATTTATCGTTTCTGCGATGAAAAGGGAAGCATTCATCCAGCTGCAAATCCAAACGGAGCCATTCACAATATTGCCGGTATCTGTAATAAAGAACGAAATGTTTATGGTATGATGCCACACCCCGAAAGAGCATGCAACCCTTTATTGGGTAATGTTGATGGAATAAATGTTTTCAATCATTTGTTTCAGCTAAACTAATGTTAAAAGCACTGAATGTAATTTATCTTACAACTTAGGCACAATACTGGATTGTAACTTTGATTAAAATATAAACATGAAAGGAATACTTTACACAACACTATTGTTACTCATTGGCAGCTCAGCAATGGCACAAATGTTAGATCCGGTTAAATGGACCTACACCGCAAAAAAAATTGCAGATAAAACCTACGAAGTGCATTTAACAGCTGCCGTACAAAACACCTGGCACCTGTATTCCCAAACGCAGCCGGCAGACGCAATTAACCAGCCAACTGAAATTCTTTTTAAAAAGAATCCGTTAATAAACTTTACGGGCAATGTAAAAGAAGTGGGTAAGATGCAGCTGTTTAAAGATGAAAAGTTAAAAATATCTGCCAACCAATATGCCGGAAAAGTAGATTTTATACAAATAGTAAAATTAAAATCAAATTCAAAAACGAGTGTAGTGGGTAGTGTTGAATACCAGACATGTGATGATAAAAAATGTCTTCCACCCAAAAAGATAGATTTTAGTGTTGCTTTAAACTAATTTAAATATTTGTCAAAAATAAAACGGGTTCTAACTAAGAACTCGTTTTTAGTAAATGACCAATTGTAATTTATGAGAAATCGATTCCTACTGCTGCTGATCCTTTGTATTCCTTTTGCTGTTTTTTCGCAGGATAGTTCAACTACTGCAGTTTTTAACTGGACAGTTAAAGCCAATAAATTAGCCGATAAAAAATACGAACTTATTTTTTCGTCTAAAGGCGGAACTGGAACGCAGCTGTATGCACCATCGCAAGATCTTGATGGAACTCCATCTGTAGAATTGGTTTTTAATGACAGCAGCATTCTGCTCGAAAGTTTTGTTGCTACCGGGGACACTAAAAAAATCACTTCGGCTATTTTTAATAACAAACAATTTATAGTATCCGAAGGCAATGCAACCTGGAAAGCTATTGTTCAGTTTAAAAATACGGTGCCGGCACAATTGCTGGGCAAGCTATCCGTTTTTTTTAACAGGGGAGAAGAGTTTTCACCTGATTTGCCTTTTGCCTTCAGTACAGTTTTAGAAGGTGGTGTTGCCTCGGGTATTAAAATAAAATCAGCAGCGATCGATATAAAAAATCCGGTAAATAATTGCGGAGATGACGGTACCCAAAATAAAAGTATTCTGGCAATTTTTTTATTGGGATTTTTAGGTGGGTTAATTGCATTGGTAACACCTTGTGTGTTTCCGATGATACCGGTTACGGTCACTTTTTTCACCAAAAAATCGCAGAGCAGAAGTAAAGGCATTACCAATGCTGTATTTTATGGCCTCTTTATATTTCTTATTTATGTAGCCATTACTATTCCATTTCATATTGCCAGCAAAACCATTAGCCCGGAAATATTCAATAATATTTCAACCAATGTTTGGCTGAACCTTATCTTCTTTGCAGTATTTGTTTTGTTTGCCTTATCATTTTTTGGTTTGTTCGAAATTGTGTTACCCTCTTCCATTGCCAATAAAGCAGATTCAAAATCTGGCCTCGGTAACATTGCCGGAATATTTTTTATGGCAGGTACATTGGCCATTGTATCTTTTTCCTGTACAGGTCCCTTACTGGGAACATTATTGGCCAACGTAGCAAATGAAGGACCATGGCCGCTTACAGCCGGAGCTGCCGGCTTTGGATTGGCATTGGGTTTACCTTTTGCTTTGTTTGCTATGTTTCCTAACTGGCTGCAATCATTGCCAAAATCCGGTGGCTGGATGACGGATGTAAAAGTGGTACTTGGTTTTGTTGAGCTGGCCCTGGCAGTAAAATTTTTGGCCAATGCAGATAATGTGGAGCAATGGGGTCTTTTAAAAAGAGAAATATTTGTTGGCTGTTGGATATTAATTGGGGCAATGATTGTACTTTATTTGTCAGGCTGGTTAAAAATTGGTCATGGCAGCCCGGTAAAGAAATTTTCAAAAACCCGTATTGCTTTCATCGTTTTATTTGCACTAACCACCTTGTATTTAATTCCGGGTATTACCAATACCCGTGCAGCAAGTTTGGGGTTGATGAGCGGCTTTCCACCGCCACTATCTTACAGTATTTACAAGCACCATGTATTAATTACCGAAGGCATTAAACCTTTGCACAATGATTATGAGAAAGCGCTGGCGCAGGCAAAGGCAGAACATAAACCTTTGTTGATTGACTTTACAGGATGGGCATGTGTAAACTGCAGGAGAATGGAAGAAAAAGTTTGGACCAACAAAGAAGTAGATAGTCTGATGCGGACAAAATTTGTAGTTGTTTCTTTATATGTGGATGAAAAAACAAAACTGCCTGCTACAGAGCAAATGGTTTACAAAACCAACAGTGGCAACGATAAATCTATCTTGTCGGTCGGTGATAAATGGGCTACTTTTCAAACAGAAAATTTTAATGCCACTTCACAACCACAATATGCTATCATCAATGCAGATGAAATTGCTTTAACCAAAACAAAATTTTATACACCCCAGCCTGTTGAATTTGCTAATTGGTTAAAATGTGGTTTGGAAGCATTTGATAAATCTGAAAAATAAATTTACAATACTACGCAAGAGACAAAAATAATAAGATGAATTTTCTGCCACTTTGGAAAAAAAAACTTAGTAGAAACGGAATTAATTTTATCATCAGACCTTATTATTTCAAAAACCACCAATATTTCAATCAGTCAAAAGCTAATAAGGTCAACTATATTTAAGCAAAAACTCTAATAGGGTTTAAAGACAAAGTAATTTAAGAGGTAACTAATTTATCCCTTGCCGAGTACAGCAGGATGTTTAAAAAAATAAGCGCAAAAATAAACCCTCCGCAATTGGAGGGTTTAGTGTTTTAAGACACTTCATAATTAATGAAAGTGCTTTCAGGGGGTTTTGTAAAAGTTTAGTTCTATAATGCAATTTGTTTTTCTACCATCATCTTGCGCATGTTAATCAAGCCATATCTCATTCTGCCTAAAGCTGTGTTGATACTGCAGTTGGTAAGTTCTGCAATTTCTTTAAAACTTAAATCTGCATAATGACGCATAATAATCACTTCACGTTGATCTTCGGGAAGCAAGTCAATCATTTTGCGTACACGATCGTGGCTTTGACTTTGCATCATCTTTGTTTCTGCACTTGGCTCGCTAAAGTTCAGTACTTCAAAAATGTCACGGTCATCACTCGTTTTAATGCTTGGGCTACGCTTTACTTTTCTAAAGTGATCTACACACATGTTGTGTGCAATACGCAGCGCCCATGGTAAAAATTTTCCTTCATCTGTATACCTGCCACCTTTAAGTGTGTCAATGATACGGATAAACACATCCTGGAAAAGGTCTTCAGCTAAATACTTGTCTTTTACCAACAAATAAATGGAGGTGTAAATTCTGTCTTTGTAACGGGTTACTAAAGTAGAAAGGGCATCGGAGTTTCCATCGATGTAAAGGTGTACCAACTGCTGATCAGTTGAGGCTGTTAAGCATTTCATTTTTTTTACGGTTTAGGTTTGTTATAGATTTGGATAGATGTACCAATAAAAAATTTGGAGAGAAGGGAGCGGATAAGCCTTTGAGATTGGCTTTTTAGCGTTTCACTTTAATCAGATATTGGTTTGATAAAAGTAGAAGTATTTTAATTGTCACCAAATTTATTTTAACAGTATTTTACAAAAACTGAAAAATAGAGTACTAGTGCTTTAATATCTGCAGAAACTACGGTAATACGGTACGTAGATATACTGTGTATATTTTCTTTTTTCCTGTTTTAAACTTGTTGAGCGGTATTTTTGTAGTTAATATTATCATGGCAACTAAAGCAATCAGTAAAAATAAGAAGGATGAATCTACTCCATCCGCTAAGGGAATTTATATAAAAGGCGCAAGAGTCCACAACTTAAAAAATGTAACTGTTACCATTCCACGCAATCAGTTAGTGGTTGTAACTGGTGTATCCGGCTCCGGCAAATCATCCTTAACAATCGATACCTTATTTGCAGAAGGACAGCGCCGCTATGCAGAGAGTTTGAGTGCCTACGCAAGGCAGTTTATGCAACGAATGAATAAGCCGGATGTAGATTACATAAAAGGTCTTTGCCCGGCAATTGCCATTGAGCAAAAAGTAATTACACGTACACCCCGCAGTACAGTTGGCAGTATGACGGAGATTTACGATTACCTCCGACTACTTTTTGCACGTGTGGGGAAAACTATTTCACCCATAAGTGGCAGAGAGGTAAAAAAGGATGATGTGGCCGATGTGATAAAAGCAATTAGCCATTTGCCATCGGGCACTAAAGTATTGATTATTGTTCCCTTTAAGCAACATCCAAAAAGGGATGTAAGGGAAGAGTTGAATATCTTATTGCAAAAAGGATTTACAAGAGTAGCCTCCCCCAACTCATCACAGGAAGGAGCTTTAGAACCTCAGCGGATTGAAGATTTGTTGGAAATGCCCGTCATCGAATTACATGCATCAACCTATATTCTTGTAGATAGATTGGTCACAAAAAAGTTTGATGAAGATGATCTGCATCGTATATCCGACTCTGTTGGCACTGCTATTTACTAATGTGAAGGAGTAATGATGATTGAAATAAATGGAAAAGAAATATTGCATTTCAGCAATAAATTTCAGTTGGATGGAATTCAGTTTGAAGAGCCGGTACCAAATTTATTTTCTTTCAATAATCCTTATGGAGCCTGCCCGGTATGCGAAGGCTTTTCGCAGGTGTTGGGTATCGATCCCGATTTAGTAATACCCAATAAGCAATTGAGTTTGTTTGAAGGTGCCGTAGCTCCCTGGAAGGGTGAGAAGATGGGACTTTGGAAAGAAGCCTTTATAAGAGCTGCAAAGAATTTTAGTTTTCCCATTCACAAGCCCATAATTGATTTAACAGCCGAACAGTACACTACACTTTGGGAAGGCAATCAATATGCGGAAGGTATCAATGATTTTTTTAGAGAGGTGGAACAGAATTTATACAAAGTACAATACAGGGTTATGCTCAGCCGCTATCGTGGCCGCACGCTTTGTCATGAATGCAAAGGTTACCGGCTTCGTAAAGAGGCCTTGTATGTAAAAGTTGGCAGCAGGCATATTGGTGAACTTTGTGCCATGCCCGTAAGAGATTTACAGGCATGGTTTTATCAACTTGAATTAAGCGATTACGATAAACAGGTAGCTAAAAGAATATTGACAGAAATTCATCACCGCCTAAAAACCCTGATGGATGTGGGTTTGGGATATCTTACCCTCAACCGGCTCGCCAATTCGTTGAGTGGCGGCGAAAGCCAGCGCATACAACTTACCCGTAGTCTTGGCAGTAATCTTACCAACTCTTTATACATTTTAGATGAGCCCTCTATTGGTTTGCACAGCAGGGATACCAAAAGGTTGATTGCTGTATTAAAAGAACTGAGAGATCTTGGCAATACCGTTGTAATAGTTGAGCATGATGAAATGATAATGAGAGAAGCAGATTATATTATTGACATGGGGCCTTTGGCAAGTCACCTTGGTGGAGAGGTAGTGGCGGAAGGAAATTATGATGCACTCATTAAAAATGAAAAAAGCCTGACGGGTAAATATTTAAGTGGCGCAATGGAAATAGAAGTGCCCAAACAATTGCGAAAATGGAACCGCAGTATTACCATTGAAGGTGCCAGGCAAAATAACCTACAAAATATTACCGTTGAATTCCCATTGAATGTATTGTGTGTGGTGAGCGGGGTTAGTGGTAGTGGAAAAACAACCCTTGTGAAGCAGATACTCTATCCTGCCTTGCAAAAATTAAAAGGTGAGGGAGTTGATAAGCCGGGTATGCACAAAGCTTTAAAAGGCGATATGGATAGCATTACGCAAGTGGAAATGATCGACCAAAATCCAATTGGAAAATCATCCCGTAGCAACCCGGTTACTTATATAAAAGCGTATGATGAGATAAGAGAATTGTACAGCAAACAGCCACTTAGTAAGATGAGGGGTTTTTTACCCAAGCATTTTTCTTTTAATGTAGATGGTGGGCGCTGCGATGCCTGCAAAGGTGAGGGTGAGCAAATTGTAGAAATGCAGTTTTTGGCAGATGTACACCTTACCTGCGATGTATGCGGCGGAAAAAAATTCAAGGAAGAAGTGCTGGAAGTTCATTATAAAGGCAAGAGCATTTACGATGTGTTGGAAATGGGCGTTGATGAAGCCATTGAATTTTTTAACAGTCCACTTACAGGTGGCGGTAAGGCAGGCCATGCTGATAAAGATGGCGAAACGGTGGGCATTAAGTTGCAACCACTGAGCAATGTGGGGCTGGGCTATGTAAAACTAGGCCAAAGCAGCAATACGCTTTCCGGTGGCGAAGCACAGCGGGTAAAGCTGGCATCCTTTCTGGGTAAAGGCAGGGTAAATGGAACAATACTGTTTATTTTTGATGAACCTACCACCGGGCTACATTTTCACGACATAAAAAAACTCTTAGCTTCTTTTAATGCCCTAATAGAACAAGGCCACAGTATACTGGTTATTGAACACAATACCGATGTAATAAAAAGTGCCGATTGGGTAATTGACCTTGGCCCCGAAGCAGGCGATGGCGGTGGCAACCTTGTTTTTGCAGGCAAGCCGGTGGATTTAAAAAAATGCAAAGAGAGTTTTACGGGGAGGTATTTGTAACTACCGCAACCTGTCGCTGTCTTTAATCAATTTTTCATCTGCATTAATACCCCTTGCTGCTAACACAAAAAACAACAATATGCACATATGCAGTATCGATGTGAGTGCATAAGTGCCTTGTGTAAAAGCACTGATGTGCCGAAAATATAAATAAATAAGCAGCGCTTCCAGTACAATGCCAGCTACACACAAACGCAGTTGCGTCTTCCTGTTTTTAAACAAGGTAATATTTACAACCGCTACCACGGCTACAGTAATTGTCACCAATAAAATTACAATGCCTCCAGTAACGGCATTTAGTTCGTGGTAAGGAATAAGCGGATCTTGTATGCCGCTGTAATAAGGCAATTTGATGGTTAGCATGGCTGCAATGCCTGCCAATAAAAGCCAGATGGTTTGGATGCGTTGTAACATAAAAATATTTGGCTCAAAAATAAATGAATTGTATCACAATAGAACAACAGTACAAAGCATAGAGTCTACAAATGCCAGCATCTTGTTCCAAATAAAAACAACCCTGGCAAAAAAGACAAACTCGTTCCATTAACACATCCCTGTTATTATTGATGCCTTGGCAGGTGTTTACTTCTTGTAGGAAGGCGTTCTTATTTTTATAAATGGGAAATATATTTTATTGCAGGTTTACTGCCAATGCTGCAAATAAAGTTCAGGCTGCCGTTATGTTGCTTACGGTAATATCGTACTGTTTTAATGCCCCTTTTTTTCTACGGCTCATGGTTATCTTTTCCCCGTTACTTAATAACAAAATTTCTTTTTTTTCTCCGTTTATCTTATCAATAAATGCCCTGTTTACCAGGTGGCTTTTGTGAACTCTTACAAATAAATGGGCTGGCAAATTCAACTGAAACCATTGCAGTACTTTGGCAACCACAATGGGCTTCGCTTTTTCAAAATAAATTTTACAATAATTACTGAGTGCTTCAACCCTTATTATTTGCCCGGGCATAATAAATCTTTTGCCACAGTAAAACGGTATTCCTGTAATGTCCATATTGTAGAGGTTACATTCTTTAAAAATTGGTTAACACAATTGATCAATTTCCCGCAATAAGAAGGGTTACACCTGCTGCTACATTTATTGAAGTATTTGGAGCCGTGCTGATACTTTTTACAGTAGTGCTAACACTAATTATAGGATACCTTGGCCTGCCACCTGGTATAATCACTTTTGTGTTTGCATTGGGTACCTGGTTGTTGCCCCAGTTGGAAGCATTTTCCCATTCAGTACTTACATTTCCTGTCCAGTTTATACCACTGCCAGTAAATAAAAATTCGTGTGCTCCAATATCTGGCGTGCTGGTATTACGCAAGGCAAGTAAAAAATCTGTTGGTACACTGGCACTTAAGCCAAGCCCTTTGTCACTTACTTTTTCTAGCTCGGTTCCATTGGCAGTGCTAATTAATAATATGGCCGAGGTTTTATCAACAAACAAATTGGCAGCACTTGTATTTACTCCACTTTGCCCTTGTTGCGCTGCAGCATCTTGTGTAGTGGCAGCCTGCCAGCTGGCGAGTGTGTGTGATGTATTTCCAACCTGTGCAAGGCTGGCTGTTGCCGGACTTACAAAATAATTATTATTACCGGTGTACCCTGTTCCGTTGGTTTCTAATCCAATGGCAAAGGCATTGCCTGCACCCGTTATTGCATTATACAAAATATTATTTTTTACATCGGCAACTGAAGCAGCATCTTTTAATACTGTGTAGCTGTTGGTTGTACTGCTGCCTTCTGTTAAAATAGTATTATGGTAGATGTTTGATTTTTGTCCGGCATCCTGCAATCGGATTCCTGCAATTTGTGCTACTGTTGTGGTGTTAAGCGCAATCATATTATTTCTAACCAACGAGGTATTGCCATCATCACTGCGGCTGCGGAGCAATATGGCCTCCACTCTGGCCGTGTTTGCAGTAGCCGCATTTTGCAAATTAAAGATCTTATTTCTTTCTATTATCGCAGTATTGCCGGTTACCGCAATGCCATTTACCCTGGTGGCGCCGTTAATGTTTGTTGTTGATGCAATACCGCTTATTGTGTTGTCTCTTATAATCGCTTGTCCATTAGCATTGCTGTTGTTCATTCCAATCAGCATTGCATTGCTGTTAGCCGCAAGGCCTGGAAGTGTTATTACGCCAGCATCTGTAATATTGGTAAAATTGTTGGTGGAGAATACCATGCTGTCATTGATTACAATATCATTACTGTAATTTAAACCTGCTGTAATGCCGCCAGTGCCTGTGCTGGCATTAACGATATTGGTGATACTATTGTTGGCAATGCTGCCCCTGGTGCGGTTTACCGCCGTGCTGTTGTTTAGTATACTAATGCCAAATAATGAAATGCCCGTGCCCGATGTGGCTGTAATGTTATTGATGCTGTTGCCATTCATATTCAGGATTTGAACAAGATTTTTAACAGAAGTCTCTGTAGTTGTAGCTATTGAATTGGTGCTACCGCTTCCGGTAATGTTTATATCTCTAATTGAATTGCCATTCATGGTAATACTGGCAGCTGTAGGTACAGCACTATAAATATAATTATCGATGCCGGTAATATTTGTTTTAACAGCCGAAATATTTTGTACTGTGTTTGAGTCTATATTAATGTTGCCAGCTGCAACGTTGTTGTTATTGCTGAATCCATAAAAATTAAATAATGCCGGGGAGTTGTTGGTAATAAAAATATTATTTGCAGTGGATGAACCCAGGGTGTTTTTCTTGATGTTTATTGCTGCCACACCACTATTTGTTTCCATAAGCGACATAGAAGGTGCAATGGGGCTGCCCGCTATAGGAATGATTGTTATATTCAACCCGCCAATAAAATTATTTGCAATGGGATTGGTACAGCCTGAATAAAGCAGAATGCCGTGGCTGCTTATGTTCGCATTGGAGGCAGGCTTCATTACAATAGTTATATTATCGTTTTCAGTAGCACCAATGGTATTATTTTCCAATTGCTGCAGGTTTGCTTTTACTATGTCTATACCTCTGAAAACATATAAAGAAGTTGAAGTTGTATTTGCCGACTCAACCGAGATGTTTCTTATTATATTCCTGGTAACAGCAGATACAGCAGCTGTAATATTTTCATTCATAAAAATACCTTCAAAATAGAGGCTGTTGTTGGGAGAGTTAATGACCATTTTTGCCCCGGAAGCACCCGGCGCAGTACCACCAATAAAATTACTGTCTATAATATTACCTGTGCCCAATACGGTGTTTATGGAATTTATTCTGATACCAAAATAGGTGGCATCGTTGAAGGTATTGTTTAGCGGCAATGTATTATAAATTGAATTTCCCTTTACCAGCGTATTGATGGTGTTGTTTCTTAAAAGAATACCACTGCTTTGCAGATTGCTAACACTAAAAACATTCTCAATTAAATTGTTGGTAATTTTTGTACCAGTGAAGGTATTGGTAGTTGTGGTATTTCCGCTACCCACTACAATACCAAAGGTTAAACCACCTGCCGTAGATCGCCTGATAAGATTCCCATCAATTATATTATTGAGGTTATCGCCTGCAATAGTACCGTTGTTAATTACCAATGCACCAGATGAAACTACTGTCCCATTGGCGCTTCCTTCAATGATACAATTACGGATGATATTGGAAGAGGATCCATCTTCCAGGCGGATAACGCTGGCATTAATTGCTGTGCTGGTATTTCTGAATGTTAGTGTATTTGCGCCTGATAAAGATTGCCCGTTGATAGTTATATTGTCCGCACCTTTCAACATGATTAATGAAGTATCCAGGTTGCCGGATATAATCATGTTACCCTGTGGTTTGATTAAAATCGTATAATTGGTGGGCATCAATTTTGCCTGTACAGTTTCAGCTGTATTACCTACTACCGTGGCTGTTATGCTGCCGCTGCCACCTGCCGTATTGATGGCGTCAAATGCTTCTTTAAGGGTATTGTAATTTCCTGTAAGGCTTCCGCTCAGTACTATATTGGTTGTACTTGCACCAGATACGGCTACTCCTTTTGTAACAGTATTTCCTGTGCAACCATTGTTGTCTGTTTCGGTTACACTTACCAGCTGGCTGCCTACAACGTTAAACGTAGCCGTTACACTGTTAGAGTTGCTGCCTGTGTTTTGTAAACCATCAGTAAAAGTCCAGTTATAAGTACTTCCGGTTCTTATTACAACACTATATGGATTTGCAATGCCGATTACTCCAGTAGCCGAACCAGTAATTATTCCGGTGGAAGGTTTTAGTATAACAAGGTCAACGCCATTATCATTTCCTAAAAATGCAGGCGTACTGCTAAAAACACGGATACGGTAAAAATTGCCTGCTGCGCCAGTAGGAATGGTAACACTAATGGTGCCTGAAATTGCGACAGATGCGACGGAACCGATTAGTACGGGAAGAGCAAAACTCCCGGTGGAATTGCTTAACTGTGCAGTATACGTATTGCCGGCAGCGGGTGTGCCGCCCTGCACAGTGTAGTTTAAATTAAAAGTAGTTCCAGGACAAACAGTGCTGGAAGGTACGCTGCAATCGATGATCAGCGAAGCACCGGCAACAGAGCCAAATTCATCGGCTCCAATATCAGGTGTGGTAGAGCTTCTTGCTGCACCATCTATATCTGTTATAATTCCGGAAACGGGCGCACCTAAATTATCTAGGGTTTCATTACCGGTTGTTGTTAGGTGCAGGTCGGTAGCGGAAACAAATATCGGGGGAATACTTACTGAAGCAGCGCCATAAAAAGACTGAATTTCTGCCAGGGTGGTGAGATTGCTGCCGCTTCTTTGCCCTAAAGGGTTGCCTTCAAAATTATTATTATCGATACCAGAAAATGTAAGGGTATTGGTATGAAGAATAGCATAGCTGCTACCGGCGTTAGCAGAACGGTTGATAAAATTATTATTACGGCATTCTATACGGCCTTGTACATTAGGGCCGGCATAGAAGGCATAAGAATTACCACTGGGTGCAGTAAGCAAGACTGTATTAAATGCAATCTGGCGCACTCCTGGCCCAATAGCACCAATACCATAAGTGAAGGCCGTACCTGCAATATCGGATATAAAATTGTTTATAAGCTTGCCGCCATTGCTGGCGGAAGTAGGACTAAACTCAACCCCATAAACCCGGCCGGAAGCATTGGTATTTTTAATATTGCTGATCCTGTTATTTATAATATTTACTAGGGTGGTGTTGCCATTGAGTGCAATGCCTTTTGTAAAGGCCAGGCCGGATGAAAGAATGCCGGATAGTTGGTTGTCCAACACTTGTATGTTTGTTCCGCCCGGTGAAAAGATGTCGATACCAACAGGAGCGAAGGAGCCTGTGCCTGTATACTGGAGATTACTAATGCTGTTATTTTTAATTACTACGGTACTGCAGGCAGTAGACACAAAAATCCCTTTATCTGTTTCACCAAATGCAGTTTCAAAATTACCAATACTATTTCCTTCAACGGTACATCCAAAGCTAAGGCCGGTAAGGGATATGCCGATATTCCTGATTGCATTGGCGCCAGTACCTGCAAGGTTATTATTTAGTATACGGATAGTAGTTCCATTTTGAAAAGGCCCAACGGCACCTATAGCATTGATACCATACAGCGAGTTTTGAATACTGTTATTGTCTATTGTGATATTGTTGAAATAACCCCCGCTGGCTGCACCTGTAGGGGTAGTTAAGGAACATCCAACGCTGGTATTATTGCCATTGATGAGGATGGTATTTTTTAGTGTTATAAAGGAAGCTGTGTTAGCTAGGTCTTCCCCGCCAATTATTAGCACTTTTGGAGAGATAATACTTTGATTGCTGATGGTAAGGCTTTTTGTATTGCTGCCATTGTTTGAGCCGTCAATAGTAATATAATCTCCATTTATTTTTAATACCGCATCGTTATTGATATTGCCATTAATGGCAGCCGTTACCCCTGGTGCAGGTTTAATTGTTAATGTGTTGGTACTACTGGCTGTAGTATTGGTGGAAATATTGACGGGGGTAGTGATAGAATATGCAGCATCAGTCAGTAAAAATGTAACAGGCTGTGTAAGTGTTAGACTGTTGTAGGCAGTTACCGCATCATTCAATGTGGCGTAAGTGCCGCCGCTGCCTACATTGAAAGTTTGTGCATCACTTTTAGTGGAAATGCAGTGGGCAGTTACGAGTAGAAGAATAAAAATTTTGTGATTCATGCTGTTGTAATTTTATAAGCTGGTGTCATTGATTGTATTGATTGTAGGCAATCAGGCTTATTAAAGAGGAGATTGGAGAATTGGCTATCAGTAAAATGTAAAAATGAATGATTAAACAATAAAATGCAATCGCTAATATTAGTGATGCCTATCATTATTAAATGTTAGTTTAATAGTTCTTAAGTATTTAAAAGACATTGAAATAACTACAGAATACAATCGGTATAAGCCTTATGCCACAGAATTATGGAAAGCTAACTTCCATGTTAATTGAGTTTTAATTTATTTAATGGCCGGAAATAAAAAGTTGAGCACCATTACCGCAAGTAAGGCTACTGCCAGTGATTAGGAACAGAGTTTTGACTGTTGTGTTAGCAACAATAAACGGATAACGGGTTAAGCCAGCAGGTATGGTCACTATAGTGTTAACGCCGGGGATGCCGTTAGTCCAATTGGATGCATCCTTCCAGCTTATGCTTACAGCCCCCGTCCAGGTAGTAGCAGCTGGCCCAGAATTTTGTAGGGTTAATTGCCAAAGTTCCCTGCCATATTCGTTGGTATTAGCGGTAAAAAACAACGTATTATTAATGGGAAATAAATCATTAATACCAGCATCGTCAGGGCCGGGTATTATTTCAGCCACCATTTGAGTACCTGCATTAGTTCCATCGCTTTTGTACAGTTCTGTACCTGTAGAATCACTTTTTGCCGTAAAATATAGTACTCCATTAAAATCTACAAGATGTTGAGGGCGTCGTAATACTGCCCCACTTGCATCCAGTATTTCTATAGTTCCTGCAGGCGTTCCATCGCTTTTCCAAAGGCCATAATTATTACCATTACTGCTAAATGCAACAAAAAAAAATGTCCCATTTACATTGGTAAATGATTGAGGACCCGAACCATTTTTCCCAGGTTCAATATCTTTAACAAGTACAGTGCCGGCAGTAGTGCCATCGGTTTTCCATAACTCATTACCATTTACAGTATCTGACGCAGAAAAAAATACAGTATTGTTGATAAGGAGCAGTTGGCTGGGACCAGAAGATGCCGGGCCAGGCTTAATATCTTTGAGCATCACTGTGCCCGTATTTGTTCCATCTGTTTTCCAAAGCTCATAACCATTCACTTCATCATTGGCAGTAAACAATAATTGGTTATTTACATGCGAAAATCCCAGACGGAAGTCAGCATTTACATCAGGCTGTATATTTTTCACCATATAAGTATTGGCGAATGAACCTTCCGTTCTCCACAACTCCCGTCCATCTGTGCCATTGTTTGCAACAAAATATAAAATATCATTTACTTTATAAAACCCTTCGGGAGTTGAACCCCTGTTTGTATTTGGATTAATATCTTTAACCATGTAAGTACTACCCTGCGATCCCTGGCTTCTCCATAATTCCTTGCTATACTCCCCGCTGAAAGCTCCGAAATATAAAACACCATTCATATTGAAAAAGCTTTGTGGAAATGAACCATAAAACCCTGGCTCTATGTCCATGACCAGTTTAGTGCCTGCTTCATATCCATTACTAACCCAAAGTTCTGTACCAATATATCCGTCATTTGCAGAAAAGTATAATTTATCATCAATCACAGTAAGGTCTAATGGTGACCTACTGCCCCCGTTAGGATTACTATTAGTAATCTCTTTTACCAGCATTGTACCACTATTTGTTCCATCACTTTTCCATAACTGATAGTCCCCTATACCGTTATTGGCAGCAAAAAATAACGTACCATTTAAGTTAGCAAAACGTGGATATTGGATACTGTTATTATTACCTGGATTAATATCTTTTACCAGTTGGGGTATTTGTGCGATGCTGTATTTGACACATACAAATAAGAATAAGGCTGCAATTATTTTTTTCTGTTTCATGAAAGTGTATATTGGGTTAAATAAAATCATCGTAGTTGATTTGAAAGATTAATAACTGAAATGCCTGGTGAAATATTTATTATTAGGTTTATTATTCATTAAACGCTGATGGTATAAGTGGCGGTTAAAGTACTTTAAGTTTTTCTATTGCTGCTTTGCTGATGGTTGGTAGCATTTCTCCTTTTTGCATTTTATGTATTGCCAACGGAGCTACATTTTTTGCGCCTGCTTCTGTTTTAAAACCCCCTTTTGGCGCCTGTATCATAAATTTTAATATTGCCTAAAAAGCCTGGTGTAATTGATTGCTGAAAACCGGGATTTTGTAATAAAAAATTACCGGTGCTGATGATATAAAGCTGTTTGCTGAGCAAGAGATCGTCATAGCTACTTGAAGATAGTTCGAAGTGGATTGTGCCTCCGTCAGCAGCAGCGATGCTGGCCTCCTGCGCCGTGAGGAAGCCGGCAGAAACTCCTGTTACATTATTTACACGCCAGATTTGAGCAAATGAAAGTTGACCAATTAAAAACGTCAGCATGCATAAAGAAAGAAGTTCTTTCATGATAAGTGCTTTTTATTTTGGTCAAAAATGCTTATTATAACTTTGTTATGCAATACCTAATATTAGGGATAAAATTTTAATAAGTTAACGCACACACCATGGGTGAAAAACTGGTAAATGAAAAAAGAGGTAATTAGCAAATCATTTTACAGATACCTGCAAAGCATGTTGTTTTAAAATAATAGCTACTGTTGCCGTGTTGGACATGGTTTTTCCTGTAAAATTTTGCATGCCCTCCTTTACTTGCTGCAATATATTTTTTGCTGTGCTGATATCTTCTATACTTTTAATTGCGCCATCGTCTATCTCGTAATTACATTGCATATTCTTAGGCTCCAGAATCTCCAGCCCGTATCTTTTTATCCTGGTGGTTAAAGCATCTTGAATATCGGCTGGAGAAAGATTAAGTGCCCATATAATGTCACCAATATCATCCATTAATTGCAGACTGTTATTCTTTATCTCATGGATATATTCAGCAGCTTTTGCAGGGTCTTTCACCATCAGGTTTTCTACCACTGAAGCAAACACATGCATACTGCTGAGTGCTGCGCCCACATCGTCGTTCAGTGATTTGGCAATGTTGGTGCGGCTTTCTTCCGTGGCGAGTGATAACTGAAGCAAATGATTTTTTTCATCGGCAATTTTTTTGAAGCGGTATCCCAGTGCGCCGGAGAAAATAATGATATCGATAAAGCTTCCGATCAGGTATGGCTCCACGCCAGACATACCGAAGTAACTTTGTTTGAAAATAAAGGCGAACACAGAGAACATGGCAAAAAAGGCGTACACATAAGAGCCTACGATAATTGTTTTTTGAAATACCGACTTGCGTACCCGCCATGTCATGGCCAGCGCAAAACCGGCAACAAAAATGGTAGTAAGTCTTGATATGCAATAATACATTCGGGTAGTGATACCAGGGCCAATCAACAATGCTTTTGATACATGTACCATGATGGTGATGCCCGAAAAAATGAGCAATCCTATCCAGCACCATTTTACTAATAGCGGTTTTTTAGTTACTTCCAGCGTTACTGCAGCAAAAGTGGCGTAGCTGCTGTACATGATTACCTGCAAAATTTCTTCTGATACATAATGAAAGGTATTAGTAGTGGGTGAAAAGGGATCGTAATTATTACTTAGCAATTTGAAGCTAAGGTATAGAGAGGCTAAAAAAAGGTAGATGCTGTAAAATAATAGGAACTTATCTTTTTGCTGTATAAACAAAACAAAATGATAAATGGAGGCTATTAATGACGCACCCAGTACAAATATTTCTATAAATAGCAATTGCGTCATTACACAATTTTATTCTTCATAGCAAACGATATGGCTTCTCCTACAGAATGTACCTGCAGTTTTTCATAGATCTTTTTTATATGAGAGTTTACAGTGTAGTAACTGATACTCATTTTATCTGCAACCATTTTGTAGCTTAGTCCGTCAGTAAGGTTTTTCAATACCTCTTTTTCTTTGTTGGTAAGGTTCATTTCACTATTGGTGGCCGTGGGGGTATTATTGAAATATTTCATTACCCTCAGTGCCACACTAGGTGTCATAAATGCGCCGCCATTACTCACGTCTAATATGCTTTGGATTATTTTTTCGGCAGGGGCGTTTTTTAAAATATATCCTTCGGCACCAGCCTGTAAGGCAGCAAATATTTTTTCTTCATCTTCAAAAACCGTCTGCATTACTATTTTTATCTCTGGAAATTGTTTCTTAATGATTCTTACACCTTCTATCCCGTTTACATTTGGCATTTCAATATCCATCAGTACAATGGATGGCATCAGGTGCTCCATTTCTGCCAGTACGTTGCTACAATCGTTAAAGCTACCGGCAAATTCCATATCTGCTGAAAGGGAGATGAGGGCCTCAAGGCTTTTGCGCCGTGATTCGTTGTCATCGTAAATAACTATTTTTATCACAGTTGCAAATTAGGCAAGCTAAAAATTAGAATCAATCACTAATACTAGTTAGCGGAATACTGCAACCAATAATAGTTCCAGTTCCCGGGTGGCTGTCAATTGTACAGATACCTCTTAAGTCAGCCGCACGACTCAGGATGTTTTTAAGACCATTGCCTTTTTTTATCTTACTTTCTTCAAAACCTTTTCCATTATCAGTTATCACTATTTCTAAAGAATTATCTTTCAAATATATTTTTATCGATACCTGTGTTGCTTCACTGTATTTGCTGATATTATTCATAGATTCTTTGATAATTAATTGGAGGTTTTTTCTTGCTTTTGGATTATTGATTTTGGCCATTGCTTTTTCATCCAGGGCATAATCGCAGTTTATTTGTTTGGCAGCAAGCAGCTCATATCCAAAATTCTTGATCCTGTTTTTAAAAGTTATTTCATGTGCAGTATCATTCTTTAATGCCCAAACAATATCATTCATATTGTCCATCACCTCCTTGCTATTAGTATTGATTTGCTGAATTACCTCCTTCGCCCTTGCCGGGTCTGTATCCATTACTTTTTCTGCAACCGAGCTGTAAATATGAATACTGCTAAGTGATGCTCCCACATCATCATGAAGGTCTTTAGATATCTGCATCCGTAACAGTATGTTTTTTTGAAATTGCCTGATCCTGTACCTATACAACAGGTATACCAATGAAGCCATGATCACGGATAGCAGTAAGTAAAACCACCAGGTAGCATACCAGGGAGCTGCTACAATTATTGTAATTGTTTTGCCCGTATTCACCTGGTAGCCCTGCATATTGATGTAGCCAAGTTCTAACACATATTTCCCGGCTGAAAGGTTGTAAAAATGTATATAGTCACTATTGCTGATGCTGTTCCACTCTTTTCCATCACTTTTAAACCGGTAAATTATTTTTAAATTACTTCCATTTTTAAGGTGTACGGCAGATACTTTTAATGCAAGATTGTATGCTCCATAAGAATATTTTATCTGTTTAATATACTCAGGATTAACTTCGTTCAATAAGGGTTTATTGTTGAGATTGATTTCTTCCAAAACCAAGACAGGTTTTATGTTTTCATTTTCTTTAAAAGGCGGTTTAAAATAATTAAGTCCTTTTACTCCTCCAAAATAAATATAACCTTCTTCGTCCTTTGTAAAAACGCGGTTGTTAAATTCAAGATCCTGCAGGTTGTAAGCAAGTGGAAAGTTCATCACTTTCTTATTTATCACATCAATACTGATGATGCCTTTATTAGTAGCGAACCATGGGTTTTGCCGGTTATCTAGCATAAGGCTATAAATATAATCATTGGCCAGACCTTCTTCTGTTGTATAAAGCCGTTCAATACTAAAATCTTTTTTTAGTTGGTACACACCTTTTCTGCTGCCTACCCATGTAGTGCCACTGATGCTGTCGCCGGCTGCAAACATGGGGAAATTGTTAAGTTCAGTCAGGTTTTTGATAAGTACCGGCTGCTTATCTGGTAAATAATCATAGATACGCATCGGTTGCCCGGCAATACTAACTGCTATGCGGTATCCGGGTAATTCTGATATAAAGTAAACAGGTAAATCTTTCAACGCTGGTATTTCTTTGGCCGTATTTGATGCAGCATCAATTTCATACACTCCCTTAAGTGTCGCCATTAATAGCCTTCCATTTGCCAACCTTCTGAAATTGCTGACAGGCTTATTTTTTTCCCTGGCAGTTGTTGTAAAATCGAACCCAAATTTTTTAAATTGCCCTGTTACAATATCAAAAAAAAGAACTTGTTGATCAGCTCCAATCCATACCCTGTTTAATACCTTATCAAAATAGGCTTCGTAGAATGATCTAATTTTAAATTTTTTTAAATCAGTAGGAGCATAACCGTGCAATATTTTTCCGCTAATCTTGTCGAGTATACTGATATATCCTCCTTCTACAATCCACACTTCATTTTTATTTACTGCAGTCACAGAATTCATAGTTCCAATTTTCAGATCGCCGGGATTACTTTCAGCCGTTATTTTTTTAAAAAAAGGTTCTTCAAAATCTATAATAGCCAGGTACTCGCCATTTTTGTTAAGCCATATCCGGTTCCACCTGTCTTTATAAATTCCAGCCGTACCGTACTTGTCAAACTTAATATTCGTAAGTTTTTCATTAGACATTAAACTTTTTGTATCCAGTTTATCGAGATTGATCTCAAATAAAGGGCAATTACGTGATGAAAAAAGAAAGCGCCGGTCATCGGTCATCATACAACGGTCATCATTTGTTTTATTATACTCAAAAGGAATCTTTAGTCGTATTTCCTTTTGTTTTTTAATATCAAAAAGAATAATGCCAGCATCGGTGTCCAGGGCAATGATGTCAAAAAACTTATTGATGTCGAATCCTGTAAGTAATAATGCTTTGCCCGCCTTATTGTCTGGATGGTTGCTGAAGTAATGAGAAACAGTATGAAGGCTTGTATCTATTTTTACAAGACCTGTGTTATTGACGCACCATAAATTTCCCTGTGAATCAAATTTGGGATGCGCAGGAGTATTGAAGTATGTAACCGGAATTTGCTGAATTAGTCTGCTGCTATAGTTTTTTGTATTAATTGCATAAAAAATATTGTAGCCGTTAAAAACCCACACTTCGTTGCCAATAATTGCAAAGGGGATTGCATGTTTATCAC
The DNA here is from genome assembly GCA_038320245.1 of Chitinophagales bacterium. Classification (GTDB taxonomy): domain Bacteria; phylum Bacteroidota; class Bacteroidia; order Chitinophagales; family Chitinophagaceae; genus Ferruginibacter. Next base: position 20,169 of record JBBQEA010000038.1, read on the forward strand.
TTGTATTTAGTTGCAGCGAAGCAGCGATTTCAATAACTGTGAAAATATTTTTCCTCCGATCGTATCTATAAAGGCCATTGGTACTTCCCAGCCACATATTTCCTTCACGGTCTTCTTCAATACCAGTTATAAATTTGATAGGCTGGCAATTTTTGTAAAAGTGCTTTTCAGTAAAGTGAAGGATTGTTTTTCCATTATAAACATTTATACCATCGTATGAACTGATCCACATATAACCCTGTGAATCTTCCTTCATATAAAAATTACTGGCTTGGGAAAGTCCGTCTTTTGAAGTGAGTAAGCTAATCCTGTAATCTGCAATTGGCGCTTGCGAACAGCATATACTGGTTATACATAAACATAGTAACACAGTAAAGGTTCTTGTGCAGCAGGTAAACATATTTAAAAATGTTTACCTGCAAAATAGGTTTTTTTAAGACATAGGGGGCATTCTGCTAAAGGTAATTACCGCTGTAAATTTAAATGTCTCCCTACCCCAACTCCGGGTACAAACTAAACTGCCCCATAAATTCATTTATCTGGTTACGAACCGTGTTGATTACCTTTTCATCATCGGCATTCATCAGCACATTATCCACTGCGTTTACCACAAACTGCATGTGTTCTTCTGCTAAACCACGGGTGGTGATGGCTGCTGTACCAATACGGATGCCGGAAGTTACAAAAGCACTTTTATCATCAAAGGGAACCATGTTTTTATTAAGAGTGATATCTGCTTTTACCAGTGCCTGTTCTGCTTTTTTACCGCTGATATTTTTGTTGCGAAGGTCAATCAGCATCAGGTGATTATCGGTACCGCTGCTGATAATTTCATAACCTTTTTCCACAAAAGCTTTGGCCATGGCCTGTGCGTTATTTATTACCTGTTGAGCATAGGTGCCAAACTCATCCGTTAGTATTTCACCAAAAGCAATGGCTTTTGCGGCAATGATATGCTGCAGCGGTCCACCCTGTATGCCAGGGAAAACAGCCATATCCATCAGATTGCTCATCAGGCGGGTATTGCCTTTTATATCCTTTAAACCAAAGGGGTTTTCAAAATCTTTTTTCATTAATATAATGCCACCTCTTGGCCCACGTAAAGTTTTATGAGTTGTTGAGGTTACAAAATGGCAATGTTCAAAAGGCGAATTCAATAAGCCTTTTGCTATCAATCCTGCAGGATGCGCCATATCGCATTGAACAAAAGCGCCTACTTCATCTGCTACTTTTCTTATTCTTGCATAATCCCAGTCACGGCTATAAGCACTGGCACCGCAGAAAATTAGTTTTGGTTTAAATTCTCTGGCTTTTTGTTCCAGTGTATCGTAATCAATAAGGCCGGTTTCTTTTATCACGCCATAAAAATGTGCTTCGTATAATTTGCCGGAATAATTTACAGGGCTGCCATGTGTAAGGTGGCCACCCATACTTAGGTCTAATCCTAAAATTTTATCACCTGGTTGCAGTATGGCTAAAGTTACAGCTGCATTGGCCTGTGCGCCGCTGTGGGGTTGCACATTGGCATAATCGCAGTTAAAAATTTGTTTGATTCTGTCAATGGCTAATTGCTCGGTTTGGTCCACCATTTCGCAGCCGGCATAATAACGCTTGCCAGGATAGCCTTCTGCATACTTGTTGGTCATAACCGAACCACAGGCTTGCATTACCTGTAAAGACGTAAAGTTTTCGGATGCAATCAGCTCAATACCATGACGCTGCCGTTCCAGTTCTTTGTTGATAATATCAAAAACCAATGTATCTCTTTGCATGGATGTTATTTAAGGCTGCAAATATACAAACCACTCATTACTTATATGCAGTATGTGGAGAAGGGGTTGAAAGTTGTTGAATTTTCTTTTCGTTTTTTAAAATGGTTGAAAGTTGTTTAAGGTTGTTGAAAATTGTTTATAATGTTTAAAGTTCTTGAATTTTCTATTCGTTGTTTAAAATGGTTGAAAGTTGTTTATCGTTGTTGAACATTGTTTTTTGCTGTAAAAGTTGAATATGGTTTATCGCTGTTGAAGGTTGGTTGCGTTTGTTATGTGGAGGTTGAAGAAATTTGCTGGATTTTTTTGGATTAACTACCTGTATTTAATTGGGGAATAATTAATAGAAATCCACTTGTAAGTTTTTCGTCCCACATTATGTCATGTATCATTTACACAAAAATCACTACATTCACACTCCGTTTAAAAATCAGCAGACAATTGTAAATTAAATATCCGCTTACCACCGGATAACTAAATGTTATATGAAGGCAATTATTCCCGTAGCAGGTGCAGGCACCAAGTTGCGACCACATACATACACACAGCCCAAGGCGCTTATCCCTTTAGCAGGCAAAAATGTTTTAAGTATCATTGTAGATCAGCTTCATGAAGCAGGAATCAATGATTTCATTTTTATTCTGGGATACCTGGGAGATAAAATTCAGGATTATATTAAGGCTAAATATCCACAGCTAAACTGCCATTTTATTTACCAGAATGAAAGAAATGGAACCGCTTATGCCATTGATCTTGCAAAAGAAATTATAGGGAAAGATCAAGAGGTTTTTATTGTACTGGGAGATACTATTGCTGAATACAATGTAAAAGAAGTGATTGATTCGCCTTTTTCTATGCTCGGAGTAAAAAAAGTAGATGACCCCCGAAATTTTGGTGTAGCAGAAATTGATGAACATGGCGTGATTACCAGGGTTGTAGAGAAACCAGCGATTCCAAAAAGCAACCTGGCCTTAGTAGGAATCTATAAAATTAAAGAAACCTCCTTTTTATTTTCCTGTATAAAAAAGATTATTGAAAAAGGAGATAGAACTGAAGAGGAATTGAGCCTTACCGATGCATTGGAATGCATGATACAGCGGGGTGCCCAATTTAAATTTTTTAAAGTGCAAAACTGGTTTGACTGTGGTAAAAAAGAAACCCTGTTGGAGTCCAATGCTACCTTATTGAAAAAGTTTGGCGGTAAAGTGGCGGGAATAGAAAATTTCGAAAATACCATCATCATTCCACCCGTAAGCATAGGGGAAGGTTGCGATATCAGAAACTCAGTAATTGGTCCCAATGTTTCTATTGGTGAACACACCATCCTCAACTATACCATCGTTAAAGAATCTATCATCGGCTCTTATTCCAAATTGTATGATGTGGTTTTGGATGATTCTTTAATAGGCAGCGATACCGGTATTAAAGGTGAAACCCGATCTCTCAATATTGGAGATAATACGGATATTGATTTGGGGTAGGTAGGAAGTTGGAAGGGTTTAATGTGGTTGAATTTGGTTGAAGGATTTAAGGTAGTTGAAGGGTTGTTTAAAATTGTTGAATGTCTTTGAAGATGGTTGAATATAGTTGAAGATGGTTGAAAGGTTGTTTAAAATTGTTGAATTTAGTTGAAGATGGTACACTCAGTTTTAAAAATCAATTGTTCGAATATTTTAACGATTTAAACTATCAACTAGTAAACTTTATAAACAGTCAATCAACTATTATTTGTCAACTATCAACTATCAATTATCAATTATCAACTATTAATTATCAACTATCAACTACCACGTATTCAACCTTCAACAACCCTTCAACCATCTTCAACCTTAAACGGTATTTAAACCATATTCCACAATATTCAACTTCTTCAAAAAGTGAACAACCGCATCACCCAACTCTTTCAAATACAATATCCCATCATTCAGGCAGGTATGATATGGGCAAGCGGCTGGCGGCTGGCAAGTGCAGTTAGCAATGCAGGCGGGCTGGGTATTATTGGTAGCGGAAGTATGTATCCGGAGGTTTTGAAAGAACACATTCAAAAATGCAAAGCAGCTACCAATAAGCCTTTTGGCGTTAATGTGCCGCTCTTGTATCCCAATATTGAGCAGCATATTCAAATAATAATTGACGAAAAAATTCCCATTGTATTTACATCTGCAGGCAATCCAAAAACCTGGACCGGTTTATTGAAACAACATGGTATTAAAGTAGTTCATGTGGTAAGCAGCAGCAAATTTGCCGTTAAAGCACAGGAGGCAGGATGTGATGCAGTAGTGGCGGAAGGCTTTGAAGCAGGCGGCCACAATGGAAGAGAAGAAACCACCACATTGGTTTTGATTCCCGCCGTTTGCGGTGCGGTTACCATCCCGGTAATTGCAGCGGGTGGAATTGCTACAGGACGTCAGATGCTTGCCACCATGGTGTTGGGGGCTGAAGGGGTGCAGGTTGGCAGCAGGTTTGTTGCAAGTGATGAAGCGTCTTCCCACATAGATTTTAAAGAAAGAGTCATTCACACAACCGAAGGTGATACCCAATTATCTTTAAAAAAACTAACGCCTGTAAGACTCATCAAAAATAAATTCTTTGAAGAAGTTCAGGCTGCAGAACTAAACGGTGCATCTCCCGAAATGCTTCAGCAATTGCTGGGCAGGGGCCGTGCTAAAAAAGGTATGTTTGAAGGCGACCTGCAGCAAGGTGAGCTGGAAATAGGGCAGGTAAGCGCACTCATCAAAAAAATAATGCCAGCTGCAGACATCGTTCAAGAGCTTTGGACAGATTTTGAAAATGCATTGAAGTTACCACTCAGGTAATTCATATCTCCATCTTATAATAGGAATTGGCCATGTTTTTTGGAGCAATTCCATAAACTGGAAAATCTACATACTAAATTTTATCTTTCTTCGTTTGTATTGCATAAATCCTTGGTTCCAAGACTAGGAATTGTAAAAAACTGCGTAGTTGGTTTTAAACATTTTCCCCGCCCATGTCCAGTCGTTTTGAAACCAGCCAGGATTGTAACATTCAACTTACAAACATTTACAGTCCGCAATGCAAAATATTATACCAATATCACTCCTAAAAAAATCAGCATTACTTCTATTGACTACACTTATTTATATGGGTGTACAAGCGCAGGTACCCACGCAGCAACAGATTAGTGAATTGATGCCGGGGATCACCGAACCTACCCAAATGACCAAATCGGGTTTTGACAACTTTTTTAAAGACAATAATCAAAAGAAAACCGGCAGCGATAAAAACAAGGAAACGCCTGAAATAAAAAAACGCCTTGAAAATAAAACGCTTGATAAAGACAGTACTCAAAGTGATTATATCAAACGAAATAGCTATAAGCCCGATGAAACATATGGAGCCAATATTTTTCAGAATGTTGCCATGAATGATGTTTCGGAATTATCTACACCACCCTTGGATTATCCCATCGGCGTGGGCGATCACATCGTGGTTTCGCTATGGGGCGGTGGAGAATACCAGGAAGATTATATCGTAGCAAGAGATGGCGCCATCTTTCCATCCGGACTGGGAAAAATTACCGTACAGGGCCTCACATTTGAAACAGCACAGAAATTAATATACGCAAGGTTTAGTACCAAAGTACCTGCAGGAACCAATATACAGGTTACCCTCGGTCAGCCACGTACCATTAATGTAAATGTGGTAGGCGAAGTTGCGGAACCGGGCCCAAGAACAGTCTCTGCTTTTTCCAATGCTTTTAATGTAATTGGTCTGGCAGGTGGAGTTACCGAATATGGCAACCTGCGGGAGATACAGGTAAAAAGGGGTGGCAGGGTAATAGAAGTTTTGGATGTGTATAAATACCTGAATAGTGGAGATGTGGGCAAAAAAATATACCTGCAAAACAATGATTTTGTATTGGTAACATTTGTACAGAAAAAGATATTGGCCACCGGGCAATTTAAGCGGCCGATGTTTTATCAATTAAGCAAAAACGAAGGGCTGAGAGCACTGATTCAATATTCGGGTGGGTTTACTGCGGATGCATTTTCTTCTGGCGTAAAAGTAATACGCACCGAGGAAGAGAAGCAGGTAATTCATGATGTAAATGCAACAGCGATTGTAAAACTGCCTAACCAGGATTATGTGTTGGAAGACGGAGATATTATTAAAGTGGATTTGATAAAACCGGGCATTATCAACAAAGTAGAATTAGAGGGGGCAGTTGCCTATCCCGGCATTTATGAAATACGCAATAACGATCGTTTGTTTGATGTAATTAACAGGGCTGGCGGCATTACAAGCAATACATATTTGCCCAGGGCATACATTTTTCGTGGTGCAGGCGACTCTACCAATATAAAAAGTGATAAGCTGGAAATTAACCTTACAGATTATAACAAAGATAAAGTGGGCAGTATCAACAATGTGTTGCTGCAGGCAAATGATGTGATACAATTATTTAACAACAGCGAATTTGGTGAACAGCAATTTGTGACGATCGATGGTGAAATACGCAGGGAAGGCAAAGTGAAAAAGTATGGCGGTATGACGCTGCAGGACCTCATTTATTTGTCTGGCGGATTAAAACCTTCCGCAGAATTTGGCAGGATGGAAATAGCCAGTATTGTTGATATGGACTCTGCACAAAAAGGGTTAAGACCAACCAGAACGGTTGTAAAATCTTACAGCATTCAATCAAATCTTGATATTGATTCATCCGCGTCTAAAGTGATATTAAAACCTTACGACCAGATACATGTGCGAAAGAATCCCTCCTTTGCCTTACAGGAAAATATACAGATAGTTGGGCTGGTAAAATACCAGGGAAGTTACCCAAGGCTCGATAAATTTGAACGACTATCTTCTTACATCGAAAGGGCAGGAGGCTTGTTGGATAATGCCAATATTAGCGGCGCTTTACTGTACAGACGAAAGAGTAATTATTTAAAAGAAAAAGTGTTACATCAACTAAAAAGTGATGCTCCCAATAAGCAGCAACAAGACAGTATGTTGCTAAATACAGAAGAGCCGGTGAGCATTGATTTGAACAAAGCTTTACAAAATAAAAACTCAAAATATGATGTAGTGTTGCAGGAAAACGACATTATTTATATACCGGAAGTAAACCCATTTGTAACAGTGCAGGGCAAAGTACAGTCGCCTTTAAAAATTGCTTTTGATAAAGACCACAGCAATTTATCGTACTATATTGATAAGGCCGGCGGCTTTGGAGTAAGGCCCTGGCGCAAACGGGTTTTTATAACCTATCCCAATGGCAGAAGCAAACGCACAAAGAATTTTTTCTTTATGCATTTTTATCCAACTGTTGAAGAAGGGTGCACTATAACCGTACCCGACAGGCCCGAAGGCAAAGATATGGGCAGCACTTTTACACAGGTATTATCAGGGGCCATTCCTATATTGATTACTTATTTATTGTTGAGAAAATAAAAAATAGTACTGTGAATACGACAACATTAATCAGGGAGATATTTAAGAGAACTAAGCGATTTAAAATAATTATTTTGTTGAGTGCATTATTATTTGCAGGATTATCATTTTTTGTGTTAGGGAATAAGCGCACTACTTATACAGCGAAAACAACACTCTTTCCGCTAACAACTCCTACTGATAATGCCATATCCAGTTCTATGCTAACGGGTATTTTAGGATTGAACGATGCACCAAAATCATTCAGCAACGAGGCTACCATCAATATTATAGAACTGGCATTAAGCCGAAGCATCCGGGAGTCTGTTGCGCTTACAAGGCTGTCGCAATTTCAAAATAAAACCATTGCAGAATTATTATTGCTTGATGAAAATGACCACCGGGGGTTGTTTGGCAAGCCCATAATTATTTCAACAGATAGTATAGCGCTGTCTATTGAAGCTGGCGAAATATTAAAACCTGCCATCAATGCCAAGATGAGTAAAAATGGTGTACTGGAATTGTATTACACCGGCGCACAAAAGGAATTGGTGAGCCCCATTGCAAATGTACTCATCGATAAATTATCAGCCTTTTATATTCAACTTAAAAGACGCAAGGCATTGGATGATTATAATTTTACTTTGGATAAAATTGATTCACTGCAACGCATGATTAATAAGGTAGACAGAACCGCCATCAGCCTGCAGCAAACATCTATGTTTACACCCAATGATTTGCTGGAATACAACATACCCAAAAGCAATATCAGTGCAGAAAAAACAAGAATACTTCGTCAGCGGGATATGTACATCAACAACCGGGATGAGGCAGTATGGCGTCTGCAAAAAGTTACCCCAATAATCTCTGTATTGGATAAGCCAACAGCACCTTTTGATGTAGTAAAACCGCCCATAATTTTATACCTGCTCATTGGGTTTATACTCGGCAGCATCCTCTCCATTATAATTATTATAAGTGGATTACTTTACCGTTTTGTAAAAAGCGAATTGTACAAAAGTATTTTTGGGAATACAATCTCCCCACGATGAAAGGTAAAAGTTACCGGTTTAATTTTTAGGGGCTGTCAGCAGTAAACCATTGTGCAGCCTTGGTTCCAGCCATTCGCTTGTAGCCCTCCTGCGTCGGGGCTACCGCTTCTGTCTGGCATCCTTTCGGCAGATTATCTTTATTGAGCTTCGGCATTAGCGGTCGGTGTGTATTATAAATACGTCGGCTAATCTCGTTTTGGGTTAAAGCTGGTACAGGCTAAGCCTGGATAGAAATAACGTCTTTTAATTGCTTGCGGAGATGATTAAAGTTTGCATGGAAATAGTGTGCTGCAGAATGCCGCAATTGAAGTTCTAAAAATGCACCGCTGTAAATGTTTTAAAACCAATAACGCCCTATTTTTAAACTGCCGTGAGTTGCAGCATTTAACTAATTGTACCACACCCTTTTCAGCATTATAGTCCCAACAAAATAGCGTAAATTTGAGCAGCTAAATTTTAAATTATGGACACACGTGTAATAAATATCGACCCGGAAATTCTGGGAGGAACGCCTGTTTTTTTTGGAACAAGAGTCCCGATAAAGAACCTGTTCGACTATTTAGAGACAGGTGATTCAATCGAAATATTCCTTGAAGACTTTGAAGGAGTTAGCAGGAATCAGGTTATACGGGTACTTGAAATGTCACAGAAGCTAATTGAAACATCATCAAATATTCTCAATGAAAATATTGCTTGACGAATGCGTTACCAAACGCCTAAAAAAGCATTTGGAAGAATTTGAAGTTTTTACAGTTAGAGAGCTGGCGTTAAGTGGCATTAAAAATGGCAAGCTGCTGACCTATTGCGTTGAAAATAAATTTGATATTTTACTCACTATTGATAAAAACTTACTACACCAACAGAATTTTGATAAATATCCGGTTACCATTGCTGTTTTTAATTCCCTTACCAGTAAAATCGAAGAATTAATAACCTTTCGCCCGTCCTTCAAATTACAAGTAGACCTGCTACAAAAATACAAAGCTTACATCATTAACAAATAGGCCCAACGCCCAACATTTAGAACAATACTCCATCAGGCACAGTACGCCGTACTGTGTCTCGAGTTTGGTTATCTCCTGATATAAAATATTGGGTTTAAGGTGTCAATTATTGGATTAATGGCGTTTATGATTTGGCGTTGTTTTACTATGAAGTCGGAGAAAGATTTGCCGAGTTTTTCAAATACGTAGCATCCTCTAAAGTTGTTAAGGATATTGTTTGTGGATGTTCTAAGTCTTATATTTTTTTGTTCCCATTTAGCTCTTGGCAAAGCCATAGCTGGTGCT